>CANKIV010000033.1 GCA_947482125.1 Alphaproteobacteria bacterium | reverse complement strand
GTCGAGGATTTCTTGGGCGCGTTCCGCGTTTATGGGGAATCGATCACCGGCAGCAACCGGATGCAGGAGAAATACCGCGCCTATGAACGGGCCAGGTTCGCGCGGATCATGGGCCGCCCATGGCGCTCGACGGACTGGTTGTTCTGGCTGCTCTACCGGCTGCGCAAGCACCTGCGCAATCCGAGCGCCTTACTAGAACGGCTGCGGCACGGCTCGATCAGCGCGGCGTAACGGCTATTTGCGCACCATGCGCGCCACCAGGAATGATCCCATGGCGAGGTTGTGGGTCATGAAGCGCGCGATGCTGTCAGGCAGGAGCGTCAGCAGCAGGTCTTTCACGCGGCTGTGGGGCAGGGGAATGAGTTCGATGCTCATGCCATGCACCGCCGTCGTGGTGGCGAACAGCGGGCTGGTCAGTTTTTCCCATTCGGCGCGCGTGTAGTATCGCGCGATGGCGCCATCGGTGGCCTGTTGGCGAACCTGGTCGATCAAAAGCCGGTTCGGCCATTTGCCCTTGATCGCCAGTTTCAGGATCGCAAACAGGTAATAGCTCCACCATGAGCGGTAATAGACCATGATGACGGCCGCGCCACCCGGGCGCAGCACGCGGTGCATTTCCCTGAGAATGCGCGTGGTGTCGGCGGAATGGTGGATCACGCCCCAGGACCAAATGAAGTCGAAGCTGGCGTCCGGGAAGGCCATCGTCTCTGCGTCCATCTGCAGGACCTTGCCGGATCGGCCGAGCAAGGCGAAGCGCCGCGTCGTCATGTCGGTGGCTTCCTGGGTCAGGTCGATGCCGGTGTAGGAGCGGGCATGCAAGGCGAGGAACTGGCCGACGGAGCCATGCCCGACGCCGATTTCCAGCACCTCCTTGTCGCCCAGCGTTTCAAACGGAATCAGTGCATCGAATGGCGTCTTGCGGCTGGGAAGGAATTTCTCGACCGAGGACAGAAACCGCTTGTCGATCTCTTCAAAGAAATCGGCTGTCGCCTTGTCCGAGGCCAGCCCGTCCCGCCAGTCGTAGCGCATGGGCTTGCTTTCCCACCAGGCGCGATTGGCGTCCTGCCAGGCTTTTCTCTCGGCCTCGTTCTGGGGCAACTGGGTGGGATCCTCGAAGCCCCGCGCCTTGTCGCCGAACTCGCCATCCGGAACGGTCCCGGTCATGGCGACATCCTTAGGCATTCGCGGCCGCGATCATCAGGCTTTGACATGATGCTCGCCGCTCAGACCGTTTTTCACCAGAACGTTGCGGGTGTCGACCACCAGCCTGGAGTGCTTGGAGACCAGCGCATAGTCCACCGCATCATGGTCGGTGGAAATCAGCACTGCGTCATAGCTGGCGAGGCTATTGGCATCCAGCGCCACGGATTTGCGCCCGGTATAGTTGGCGTGCTCGCGGGTGGGGGGAATCTCGGTGACGTGAGGATCGTGGAAATCCACCGCTGCGCCGCGCTGCTCCAGCAGTTCCATCAGCTTGAAGGTCGGGCTTTCGCGGATATCGGGGATGTTCTTCTTGTAGGAAAGACCCAGCACCAGGATGCGGGCACCGGTCAGCGCCTTCTTGTGGCGGCTGTCCAATGCCAGAGCCAGCTTCTCCACCACATAGCGCGGCATCGCGACATTGATTTCGCCCGCCAGCTCAATGAAGCGGGTGGGCAGGTCGAATTCGCGTGATTTCCAGGTCAGGTAAAAAGGGTCAATCGGAATGCAATGGCCGCCCAGGCCCGGCCCGGGATAGAAGGGCATGAAGCCGAACGGTTTTGTCTTGGCCGCGTCGATCACTTCCCAGACATCGATGCCCATGGCGCTGAAGATGACCTTCAGCTCGTTGACCAGCGCGATGTTGACGGCGCGAAAGACGTTTTCGGTGATCTTCACCGCTTCGGCGACGTCCGGCGAGGACACCGGCACAACCTGCTTGACCGCGCCGGCATAGAAGGTTTCCACCAGCTTGCTGGCTTCCGGTCCCAGCCCGGCCACCACCTTGGGGATGGTGACGGTTTCGAACGAGGCATTGCCCGGGTCTTCGCGCTCGGGCGAGAAGCCGAGGAAGAAATCTTTGCCGCAGACCAGGCCGGTCTCTTCCAGGATCGGCTTCAGCACTTCGCGCGTGGTGCCGGGCCAGGTGGTGGATTCCAGAACGACAAGCTGGCCCGGCCGCAAGGTCTGCGCGATCTGCCGGCCAGAGGCTTCGATGTAGGACAGATCGGGCTCGCGGTGACGGTCCAGCGGCGTCGGCACGCAGATGATGATGACATCGCATTCGCGCAGTTGTGAGAAATCGTTGGTCGCGTGGAATTTTTTGGAAGCGACATGCTTGGCCAGCTCGATGTCTGCCACGGCGCCGATATAGGACGTGCCGGCATTCAGTAGCCCCGGCTTGGTGTCGTCCACATCGAAGCCGGTGACGCGAAACCCGCCGCGCGCCACCGCCATGGCCAGGGGCAGGCCGACATAGCCAAGCCCAATGATTGCGGCATGGGCGGAACGGTCATCTAGGAGACGCTGAAGCTGGGAGGCAGGGGAATCGCTGGTCATGGCCTGTATCGGAGAAAGCGAGACGCTCTGTATTGGAACCGGGCGGGGAGCGCCAGAGACTGGCAAGGCCCGGATTTGGCGAAATCGGCTCTCTGCCAGGCAGGCGGCCGGGAAGCGCTTTTGGTACCAAATAGCCAACCTATATATAGTAACATTTTATCACGTAAATACAATATATAGATACCATGAATGTCGTAATTCGCCGTCTTTTGGTCTATCCACCGATTTTGCGAATGCAGCATAGATTTTTGAGTTTTTGAGGTGGGCTTTTGCTAAAGCACTAGGCCTTCTGGGACAAAAGGCGCTTTCCGATCAGGCCGTTGAGCAAAATGCAGACACGTCAAAATGATCCGGCGGTCGCCACCTCCGCGCGGTGGTACGCGGTCAAATGTCAGCCCAATCGCGAGGCAGTCGCCGCCGCGCATCTGAGCAACCAGGACTTCCGTGTTTTCCTGCCGCGCGGCCAGCGTGTGCGCCGCCATGCCCGTAAGATCGATCTGGTTCTGGCACCGTTTTTTCCCGGGTATCTCTTTGTCCGCCTTGACCTAACGCGCGATCGCTGGCGGTGCGTCAACAGCACCCACGGGGTTTCCAACCTGGTAATGCAGGGCGCCGCGCCCGCCGCGGTGCCGGTCGGGATCATCGAGCAGTTGCAGGCGCGTTGCGATGCGCGCGGCGTGCTCGATATGGATGCCCCGCTGAGGCCGGGCCAGCCGGTCCGCATCCTGACGGGCGCGCTGGCCGATTTCGTTGGCGAACTGGAGCGCCAGGAAGCGGGCGACCGCGTCCATGTGCTTTTGACCATTCTGGGGAAGCCGACATCTGTCGCGCTGCCTCGCAACAGCGTCGTGCCCGAAAGCCTTTCGGCCTAGGCACGGCCATTTTTCCACACGCCAACGGGTGACAGGCTTGTCACCCGGATGGCGGTAGCTTGCCGGGGGCCAAGGAAATGCATCTGCAAAGACGAGTACTGATCACGGGCGGCGCGGGATTTCTCGGCTCGTTCTTGTGCGAAGCGTTGCTGGCCAAGGGCCAGGAAGTTTTGTGCGCTGACAATTTCTACACCGGCACGCGGCGCAACGTGGAGCATCTGATCGGCCATCCCCGCTTCGAGCTGATGCGTCATGATGTGACGTTCCCGCTCTATGTCGAGGTGGATGATATCTACAACCTGGCGTGCCCCGCGTCTCCGGTGCATTACCAGCGCGATCCGGTGCAGACCACCAAGACATCGGTGCATGGCGCGATCAACATGCTGGGCCTGGCCAAGCGGGTCAAAGCCAAGATTTTTCAGGCCTCGACCAGCGAGATCTATGGCGATCCGGACATGCATCCCCAGAAGGAAGAATACTGGGGCAATGTGAACACGATCGGCCCGCGCGCCTGTTATGACGAAGGCAAGCGCTGTGCCGAGACGCTGTTCTTCGATTACCACCGACAGCACAATCTGCAGATCAAGGTGGCGCGCATTTTCAACACCTATGGCCCGCGCATGCATCCCAGCGACGGCCGCGTGGTGTCCAATTTCATTATGCAGGCCCTGCGCGGCGAAGCCATCACCCTGTATGGAGATGGCGGCCAGACGCGGTCCTTCTGCTATGTCGACGACCTGATCGATGGCTTCATCCGGCTGATGGAAACGTCCGACGATGTGACGGGCCCGATCAATCTGGGCAATCCGGTTGAGTTCACCATCCGCCAGTTGGCCGAGCAGGTGGTGGCGCTGACCGGCTCGAAATCGAAGATCGAATTCAAGCCGCTGCCCGCTGACGATCCCAAGCAGCGCCAGCCCGACATCACCCGCGCCCGCAAGACGCTGGGCTGGGAGCCCAAGGTGCCGCTGGAAGAAGGGTTGAAGAAAACCATCATCTATTTCGACGATCTCCTATCCAAGGGACTCGCCGGCTGATGCCAGAGGGCAAAACCATCCTGGTCACGGGCGGCGCGGGCTATATCGGCGCCCATGCCTGCAAGGCGTTGGCCGCGGCGGGTTACACGCCGGTGACCTATGACAGCCTGATTTACGGACATGAACGCGCCGTCAAATGGGGGCCGTTCGAGAAGGGCGATATCCTGGACGCCGCGCGCCTGGCCGAGGTGATGCAGCGCCACAAGCCTTCCGCCGTAATGCATTTCGCGGCATTCGCCTATGTCGGCGAATCCGTCACCGATCCGGCGAAATATTATCATAACAACGTCGTCGGCACCCTGTCGCTGCTCGACACAGCGCGCGCCCACGGCATTGACCGCGTTGTCTTCTCGAGCACCTGCGCCACCTACGGCATTCCCGAAACGGTGCCGATCTCCGAAGACACGCCGCAGAAGCCCATCAATCCTTACGGCGCCACCAAGCTGATGATCGAGCGGGTGCTGTCCGATTATGGCGACGCCTATGGGCTGAAGAGCGTGGCGCTGCGCTATTTCAACGCCGCCGGCGCCGACGCCCACGGCGAGATCGGGGAAAGCCACGATCCGGAAACCCACCTGATCCCGCTGGTGCTGGATGCCGCCAGCGGCGTGCGGCCCCACATCACCATCCTGGGCGATGATTACCCCACGCCGGACGGCACCTGCATTCGCGACTATGTCCATGTCACCGACATTGCCGAGGCGCATGTGCGCGCCCTCGATAACCTGGGCGGCGGCAAGCTGCGCCGGGCCTACAATCTGGGGACAGGCAGCGGTTTCTCGGTGGCCCAGGTCATCGCGGCGGCGGAACGGGTGACGGGCTGCAAGATTCCGGTCGTGCATGGGCCGCGCCGCCCCGGCGATCCGGCGCAGCTTCTGGCTGATGCCAGCCTGCTGGCCCGCGAGCTGGACTGGAAAGCGTGCCATTCATCGCTGGACCATATTCTCGAAACCGCCTGGCGCTGGCATCAGCGCAACTCCGCCTGACCTAGCTATGTGCGGCATCAACGGTATCTTTGCCTTTCACCCTTCGGCCGCCGCGCCGTCGCGGGACGAGGCGCTGCGCACGCGCGAGGCGATGCAGACGCGCGGACCCGACGGGTTTGGCCTGTGGTCGAATTCGGGCGGCCGCTGCGTGCTGGCGCATCGCCGTCTGTCCTTTCTCGACCTGTCCGAGCGCGCCGCGCAGCCGATGCTAAGCGACGATGGCAAGCTCGCTATCACCTTCGCGGGCGAGATCTACAATTTCCCGGCGCTGCGCGCCGAGCTCGAGGCGCAGGGCGTGGTGTTCCGCACCACTTCCGATACCGAGGCGCTGCTGCATCTCTATGCCCGCGACGGTGAGGCGATGGTGGAAAAGCTGCGCGGCATGTTCACCTTCGGCATCTGGGACGAGCCGCGTCAGGGCCTGTTCCTGGCGCGCGATCCCTACGGTATCAAGCCGCTCTATATTGCCAATGACGGCTGGACTCTGCGCTTCGCCTCCCAGGTGCGCGCGCTTCTGGCCGGCGGCGCCGTGTCGCGCGATCCGGAAGCCGCGGGCGTGGTCGGCTTTCATCTCTGGGGCAGCGTGCCTGAGCCCTTCACCCTCTACCGCGATATCCGCGCGCTTCCCGCCGGTCACACCCAATGGATCGACAAGGCTGGGCCACGCGCGCCTCAACCCTACATCCATTTCGCCTCCATCCTGGCCGAAGGCGCGCGGGCGCCGCTGGCCGCCGCCCAGATTGCGCCCGAGGTTCGCGACGCGGTGAAGGACAGCGTCGCCGCCCATCTGCTGGCCGATGTCGAGGTCGGCGTTTTCCTGTCGGCGGGCGTGGATTCCGGCGCCATGCTGGGGCTGATGCGCGATGCCGGCTGCAGCAATGCCACCGCCATCACACTTAGCTTCGCGGAATTTCGTGGCTCCTCCGAAGACGAGGCGCCACTGGCCGCCCTCGTGGCGCAGAAATACGGGGCGAAACATATCGTGCGCACAGTGGGCGAGGCGGAATTCCGCGCCGACCTGCCCGCCATCCTAGCGGCGATGGATCAGCCATCGATGGATGGCGTGAACACCTGGTTCGTCGCCAAGGCGGCGCGCGAGGCGGGCTTGAAGGCCGCGATCTCGGGTCTGGGCGGCGATGAATTGCTCGCCGGCTATGCCAGCTTCCGCGACATGCCGCGCTGGCGCCGCCACTTCGGCGCCCTTGCCGCGGTGCCGGGACTTGGAGCGCTAGCGCGCGCCATGATGAATGTCGCGCTGCCCGGCTTCGTCCGCGCCAATCCCAAGGCGCTGGGCATGCTGGAATATGCCGGAAGCTGGGAAGGCGCATATCTATTGCGCCGCGGCCTGTTCCTGCCGCACGAATTGCCGGCCCTGATGGACAAGGATTTCGTTGCCGAAGGCATGCGCCGGTTGCGACCGTTGACGCAACTGTCGGGAATGCTGTCGCCCGATCCGCACAGCAACAATGGCCGGATCTGCGTGCTGGAATCCGAACACTATATGCGCAACCAGTTGCTGCGCGACGCCGACTGGGCGGGTATGGCGCACAGCCTGGAAATCCGTACGCCGCTAGTGGACATCGCGCTGTTGCGCCGGCTGGCGCCCGCTATCGCCGCGCTGAAGCCCGGCATGGGCAAGGCGGCGCTAGCTGCCGCGCCGTCGATTGCCTTGCCAGCCGAGATCGTGTCGCGCGCCAAGACCGGTTTCGGCGTTCCCACCCGCGCCTGGATGGCGGCGGCGGCGCGCAGCAACCGCGAAGACCTGGCGGAAACCAAAGGCCTCACCTCGCGCCGCTGGTCGCGCAAGGTCCTCGAGAACTTTGTTCCTCCGGTCGGCACTTCCCAAGCCGGCGCGCTGGCGCGGTGACGGTCATGCTCGCTCTTGTACCCGACGCATTCGGCGGGCGCGGCGGCATCGCGCAGTATAATCGCGATTTCCTCACCGCCGCGTCCACGGCGCCCGGCATCGAACAGGTCGAAATCCTGCCGCGCCATGCGCCGGACGCCTTCACGTTGCCTCCGGGCTTGCGCCAGGTCGCGCCGGGCGAGGGCCGCATCGGCTACATCCTGCGGGCGTTGTCGATGGCGCTGTCGGGCAAGATCGGCGTTATCTTTTGCGGCCATATCAATCTGGTGCCGCTGGCGGCGCTGGCGGCGCGTCTCAGCCGGTCCAAGCTTGTCGTGCAGACCCATGGCATTGAAGCCTGGGGCGACCCGGGCGAGCCCTATCGCGGCGCCCTGGAATCCGCCGACCTGGTGCTGTGCGTTTCGCGCTATACGCGCGCGCAAGTCCTGTCCTGGGGCGCCATCAATCCCGAACGGGTGGCGGTGGTGCCCAACACGGTCGGGTCCATGTTCACGCCCGGCGATGCTTCGGCGTTGCGGACTCAGTGGGGCCTGACCGGCAAGCGCGTGTTGCTGACGGTGGCGCGGATGGATGCGCGCGAACGCTACAAGGGGCACGAGCGGGTGATCGCATCGCTGCCGTCGCTTCCCGGCGACGTGGTCTATGTCGTGCTGGGCGAAGGCGATGACACGGCGCGGATCGAGGCCTTCGCGCAGGACACCGGTGTTGCCGACCGCGTCCTGTTCAAGGGCGGCGTCGGCCGCGATGTCCTGATCGAGGCCTATCGCATGGCCGATCTCTATGTGATGCCGTCCACCGGCGAGGGGTTCGGCATCGCGTTCCTGGAAGCGATGGCCAGTGGCACGCCGGCTTTGGGCCTGGCCGTGGCCGGCGCCACCGATGCCTTGTGCGATGGCGCGCTCGGCATCGCGGCATCCGAGGAAGACTTTGCCGCGGCGCTGGCCCGTCAGCTCGCGGCTGGCAAGCCCGACCCCAAAGCCCTGTCCGCGGCCGTGTTGGCCCGGTTTGGCAGCGAAACATTCACCGCCTGCACGCGCAGCGTTCTCAAACGGCTGTTGCAGGGCTAGGACACAGCATGAAAGACGATCATATCGACCCCAGGGTTCGCAACGAAGTGTTCGACACCGCTTCGCTGTCCGCCTTTTTCGGCGGGTATTGTGAGCGGTTGAGCCAGTCGCTGGTGCTGATCGACCGTGAGGCGCTGGCGCGCGCGGTCCAGGCGGTCGAAGAAACCGGCGCGCGGGGCGGCCATATCTATGCCATCGGCAATGGCGGCTCGGCGGCCATCGCCGATCATTTGTGCTGCGACTGGACCAAGGGCACCGATGCGCATGGGCACAATGCGATTGCCAGCCATTCGCTGTCCTCCAACGCCGCGCTCTATTCGGCGATTGCCAATGACTTCGGGTTTGCGGAAGTGTTCTCCCAGCAGCTCGACTATTTCGGCAAGAAGGGCGACCTGCTTCTTGCGATCTCCTCGTCGGGCAACAGCGACAATATCCTGCGGGCCGCCGCCAAGGCCAAAAGCCTGGGCATGACCAGCATCGGCCTGACAGGCTTTTCCGGCGGCCGCCTCAAAGACGTTGCCGATATCGCGGTGCATGTCCCGGCCGACAATTACGGCATCGTCGAGGATGCCCACCAGATCATCATGCACATCATCGCGCAGTTCATCACTGCCCGCCGCCTGAAGCGCTGATGCATCATTTCATTACCGGCGTGGCGGGCTTCATCGGAAGCCATCTCGCCGACAACCTGCTGGCCGACGGCCACCGGGTCAGCGGGATGGACGATTTTTCGCTGGGCCAACGCGAATTTCTGGATGGAGCCCGCGCCAGCGGCAATTTCCATCTGGTCTACGGCGATTGCAGCGCACCGGACAATGTCCATGACGCGGTCTCGGTCGTGAGCGCCTGGGGCGGCGTGCCGGACATGATCTGGCACATGGCCGCCAACAGCGACATCGCGGCCGGCAGCATGGATGCCTCGATCGATTTCAAACGCACCCTGCAGACAACCTACGCCGTCATCGAGGCGGCGCGCGCTGCCGGAGTTAAGGCGCTGGCGTTCGCGTCCTCCTCGGCGGTCTATGGCGAGCGTGACGATCTGCTGACCGAGGACTCCGGCCCGCTGCTGCCGATTTCCAACTATGGCGCCGCCAAGCTGGGGGGCGAGGGGCTTGTGAGCGCGGCGGCTGAATCGTTTCTGGCAAATGCCTGGATATTCCGCTTTCCCAACGTGGTCGGCCCACGTCCCACCCATGGGGTGATCTTCAATTTCTCCCGCCGGCGGGCGCAGGATCCGTCGCGGCTGGATGTGCTGGGCGACGGCAAGCAGGAAAAAGCCTATCTGCATGTTTCCGAACTGGTGAGCGCCCTGCGTTTTATCTGCAGCCGCGCGAAGGAGAAGCGCAACGTCTTCAACATCGGCCCGCAAGGGGGTGGAACGCGCGTCTCCTTCATCGCGGAAAATACCGTCGCGGCGATGGCGCCCAAGGCCCGTATCGCCTACGGCAGCGCCGATCGCGGCTGGATCGGCGACGTTCCGCGCTTTCGCTATTCGGCCGAGAAGCTGGCGAAGCTGGGCTGGCGGCCGACTCTGTCTTCGGATGCCGCCGTTCTGCGCGCCATCACCGAAATTGCCGCGGCGGTTCGTTCATGACCGCGATCAATCATGTGGTCATTGTGGCGGGCGGCAAAGGCACGCGGCTGTCGGCCCTGTTCGGCAATATTCCCAAGGCGCTGGTGCCGGTGGGTGGCAAGCCGGTGCTGCAACATCAGTTGGAACTGGCTGCCAAAGCGGGCGTGCGGTCGGCAACGATCTTCGCCGGTTTCCTGGCGGACCAGATTGCGGAATTTGTCGGCGATGGTTCGCGCTTCGGCATGAACATCACGGTCCGGGTCGAGGATGAACCGCTGGGCAATGCGGGCGCGGTGCTGCAATCGCTGAAGACCCTGCCGGAAAGCTTTTTCGTGATGTATGGCGATGTGATGATGGCGGTTGACCTGGAGCGCATGGCGCGGTTTCACCGCGATCACGGCGCCGCATTCACCGCCTTTGTCCATCCCAACGATCATCCTTTCGACTCCGACTTGATCGAAGCGGACGCGGAAGGGCGGGTCACGGCGCTGCACAACGCGCCGCACGAGCCGAACCGGGCCTATGACAATCTGGTCAACGCCGCTCTGTATATCGTCGAACGGAACGCGCTGACCCCCGCGCCTGGCAAGCAGGATTTTACAAAGAATGTGATGCCTGGCCTGATCGTCTCGGGTGCCAAGGTTCTGGCCTATCGCTCCGCGGAATATATCAAGGACATGGGAACGCCCGAACGTCTTGCCCGTGTCGAAACCGACCTCAAAAGCGGCAAGCTCGATCTCGCCAATGCGGGCAAGCCGCGCGCGGCGGTGTTTCTGGACCGAGACGGCACGCTGAATTTGGAAAAGGGCTTTCTGGCTTCGCAGGATGGGATGGAGCTGCTTCCCGGCGTGGGCGCGGCGCTGAAGGCGTTGCGCCAGGCCGGCTACTGCCTGGTGGTAGTCACCAACCAGCCGGTGATCGCGCGTGGCGAGGCCAGTGAAAATGATGTCGCGGCCATTCACCGCCGCCTGGAGTGGGAACTGGGCAAGGAAGGCGCGTATCTCGACGCCATCTATTTGTGCCCGCACCATCCGGACAAGGGGTTTGCCGGCGAGCGGCCGGAGTTGAAGATCGCCTGCCAGTGCCGTAAGCCGGGAATCGCGATGGTGGAACAGGCTTGCCGCGAATTGACGTTGAACGCAGCCGCCTCCTGGATGATCGGCGACCAGACTCGCGACATCGAAATGGCGCGCCGCGCCGGGCTGCGCTCGATCTTGGTGCGCACCGGCACGGCCGGCCGCGACGGCAATTTTTCAGCCACGCCCGATTTTGTCGCCGACGACATTCGCGCGGCGGCAGACCTGATCCTGGAACAGAAAAAAGCCGCGGCATGATCATCTCACGCACACCCTTGCGCGTCAGCTTCTTCGGCGGCGGGTCGGACTTGCCCTCCTATTACCGCCGCCATGGCGGCGCTGTGTTGTCGGCGGCCATCGACAAATCGGTCTATGTCACCGTCAGCCGCAAGTTCGACGATGCGGTGCGCGTCAGCTATTCGCGTACCGAGGAAGTGGCCCATGCCAGCAAGATCGAGCATCCCCTGGTGCGCGAAGCCCTGACTCTGCTGGGCATCGAGGGCGGCGTTGAGATCACGTCGGTTGCCGACATTCCCGCCAGCGGCACCGGGCTTGGCTCATCCAGTTCCTTCACCGTGGGGCTGCTGAATGCGCTCCATGCCTTCCGCGGGAAGCTGGTCAGCGCCACCACTTTGGCGCGCGAAAGCTGCCATATCGAGATCGACCGCTGCGGTGAGCCGATCGGCAAGCAGGACCAGTATGCGGCGGCCCATGGTGGCCTGAACTTCCTGCGCTTCCATCCCGATGAATCGGTGGAAGTGAGAAAAGCGGTCTGCGCCCCCGGTACGCTGGACGCGCTGCAATCGCATCTGCTGTTTTTCTATACCGGCGTGACCCGCTCGGCCTCGGCGCTGCTGCGCAACCAGTCGTCCAACGTGGCGCAGGCCGGCGCCAAGTCGGATGGCACTGGCGAACTGGTGAAGCTGGCGGAAATCGCCTTCGACCATCTCTGCGCCGGCAATATCAGCGAGTTCGGCGCATTGCTGGACGAAGCCTGGCAGATCAAGCGCAGCCTGGCCGAGGGCATCAGCAACGCCCAGATTGATGACGCCTATGCCGCCGCCCGCAAGGCCGGCGCCCTGGGCGGCAAGGTGCTGGGTGCGGGCGGCGGCGGCTTCCTTATGTTCTTTGCACCGCCCGAAAATCACGCCGCGATCCGCAAGGCGCTGGCGCCGCTGCGCGAAACACCCTTTGCCTTCGCTCCCGAAGGCAGCAGCATCATCTTCGTGCACGAATGACCATTGAATCCCATGAGATCGTCTTGGAAGCGGGCCGCGCGGAGCGCAACTACTGGCGCGACCTGTGGCGCTACCGCGAACTGTTCCAGGTGCTGGCGGGGCGCGATGTCGCGGTGCGGTACAAGCAGACCGTGATCGGCATCGTCTGGGCGGTGATGCGGCCGTTCCTGACCATGCTCATTTTCACCATCATTTTCTCGCGCATCGCCAAGCTGCCCAGTGACGGCGATGCGCCTTACGCCCTGATGGTGCTGGCAGGCCTCTTGCCCTGGACCTTCTTTTCCACGGCGCTGGGCGATGCCTCGTTGAGCCTGGTGACCAACTCCAACCTGATCAGCAAGGTCTATTTCCCGCGCCTGATCATCCCGACCGCGACCATCGTGGTGTCGTTTGTCGATCTGCTGATCAGCTTCGTCATTCTGGTTGCCATGATGGTCTGGTACCGCTTCGCCCCGACCGTCAACATCCTGGCGCTGCCTTTGTTCGTGATCATGGCCTTTCTCACTTCGTTGGGGCCGGGCCTGTGGATCACGGCGCTTAATGTCAAGTATCGCGACTTTCGCTACATCATTCCCTTCATGCTGCAGTTCGGCCTCTATGTCTCGCCGGTGGGGTTCAGCTCCACCGCGGTGCCGGAACAGTGGCGGCTTCTCTATTCGCTAAATCCGATGGTCGGTGTGATCGACGGTTTCCGCTGGTGCATCCTGGGCGGCAACAGCCACATCTACTGGCCAAGCCTGACCTCCACCGCCGTCATCACTGTCTTCTTCCTCTGGCTTGGCATCCGCCAGTTCCGGAAGATGGAAAAGACCTTCGCAGACCTGATCTGACATGAGCGATACCGTCATCAGCGTCGAAGGCCTGTCCAAGCGCTATCTCGTCGGCCATCAGGCGGCGCGCGGCGAGCGCTACGAAACCTTGCGCGAAACCGTGACCCGGGGCGTCCGCCGCTTCGGCCGCACCGCGCTCGACATGGCGCGGGGCCGCCAGATCATCCAGGGCGACACGGTCGAAGAATTCTGGGCGCTCAAGGACCTGTCCTTCGAGATCAAGCGCGGCGAGGTCGTCGGCGTGATCGGCCGCAACGGTGCCGGAAAATCCACCCTGCTGAAAATCTTGTCGCGCATCACCGAGCCCACCAAAGGCCGGGTGACCATCCGCGGCCGCGTCGCCAGCCTGCTCGAAGTCGGCACCGGTTTTCATCCCGAACTCACGGGGCGCGAGAACATCTATCTCAACGGCGCCATTCTCGGCATGACCCGGGCCGAGATCAAAGCCAAGTTCGACGAGATCGTGGATTTCGCCGAAGTGGAGAAATTCCTCGACACGCCGGTCAAGCGCTACAGCTCCGGCATGTATGTTCGTCTCGCTTTTGCGGTGGCGGCGCATCTGGAGCCGGAAATCTTGGTGGTGGACGAGGTGCTCTCGGTCGGCGACGCCGAGTTCCAGCGCAAGTGCCTAGGCAAGATGAAGGACGTGTCCGCCGGACAGGGCCGCACGGTCCTGTTCGTCAGCCACAACATGCCGTCGGTGCAGCAGCTCTGCACCTCCGGCCTGATGTTGTCGCACGGCACCGCGCTGTACCGCGGCTCCATCGATGGCACCATCGCCCAGTATATGAGTTCGCTGGACCAGACTTCGCGCCAGGAACTGCGGTCGCGCAAGGACCGCGAAGGCGATGGGCGGCTGCGGGTCGTCGATGTCAGCTTCCATGACGAGCGGGGCAATCATGTTGAGGCGGCGATCTGCGGCCAGCCGCTGCGCGTGCGCATCCATTATGAATCTCGTTATGACGGCCAGGAAATGCCGGTCGATGTCGCCTTCAACCTGCGCAGCAACAACGGCATCCTGCTGACCTGCTTTGCCAACATCCAGACCGGCGCCGAGCGCCTGGCGGTCCACCGCAAGGGCTATTTCGAATGCCTGTGGCCCAAAGTGAATCTGCGTTCCGGCAGCTACATGTCGACGCTGTTCGTCGGCGTCGAAGAGCAGACCGCTGACTGGCTGCAGAACGCGTTCCAGATACCGGTGGAAGAGGGCAACTTCTTCGGCACAGGACGGCTGGTGACGCGCGATCACGGCGACCTTGTTATGGACCAGGTCTGGACTGGCGCACCGACATGAGTTTCCTGTCGCGCGTCGGTGGCCGCATTGGACGGGAATGGGCGAACCTTGGCTGGTTCATTGCCCGCACCATCCCGCTGTTTCGGCCCATCTACGAAACCCGCGAGACCCAGACGCCCATCACGGCCCAGATATGGTTCTGGCAGAAAGTGATGGGCTACAGCCGGCACGTCTATTGGCCTGTGCATTTCACCAGCATGGTGATTGGCTCGCAGGAGAACGTCTATTGCGGCATCGAAACCTGTCCCGGCTATTCGCCCGGCTGCTACATCCAGGCCAAGGGCAAGATTTACATTGGCGACTACACCCAGATCGCGTCCAATGTCGGAATTATTTCCGCCAATCATGACCTGTATGACAATCGCCGAAGCATTCCGTCCGAGGTGCGCATCGGCGCATATGGCTGGATCGGCATGAATGCGATGATC
>CANKIV010000032.1 GCA_947482125.1 Alphaproteobacteria bacterium | reverse complement strand
GCACTGCTCAAATCCTTTCCGCATCAATTGTCGGGCGGCCAGCGCCAGCGGGTGATGATCGCCATGGCGCTGTCGCTGTCGCCCAAGCTCCTGATCGCCGACGAGCCGACCACGGCGCTGGACGTCACCACCCAGGCGCAGATTCTCAAGCTGATCAAGCGCATCCAGACCGAGCGCGAGATGAGCGTGCTGTTCATCACCCATGATTTCGGCGTGGTGGCGGACATGGCCGACCGGGTGGCGGTGATGCGCCACGGCCGGGTGGTGGAAGAAGGCACTTCTTCCGAAGTGCTGGGCGATCCCAAGCACGCCTATACCCGCGCCCTGATCGCGGCGGTGCCGCGCGGCGAAAGCGCGCTGCAGCCGGTGCTTCAGGCCACGCCGCTCTTGACGGTGAGTGATCTGAGCAAGGGTTTCCGCCGCGGCGGATTCTTTTCCGGCGCGGCCACGGTCAAGGCGGTGGACAAGGTGTCGCTCACCCTCCATCGCGGCGAAACCCTTGGTATCGTCGGCGAGTCCGGTTCGGGAAAATCCACCCTGGCGCGCTGCGTCATCCGGCTGCTCGATCCCGATGCGGGGGAAGTGCTGTTCGATGGCGCCGACATCGCCCATATGAGCGCGCGCAACCTGCGCCCCTTGCGCCGGCGCATCCAGATGGTGTTCCAGGACCCGTTTTCCTCGCTCAATCCGCGCCAGACGGTGGGGGATATCATCATCGCGGGCCCGCGCGCCTATGGCGAGGACATGAAGGAAGCGAGGACGCGCGCCGCTGACATCATGCGGCTGGTGGGCCTCAACCCGGAAACCATGCGCCGCTTTCCCCATGAATTTTCCGGCGGCCAGCGCCAGCGCATCGGCCTGGCCCGCGCCTTGATGCTCAAGCCCGACATCCTGATCGCCGACGAGCCGGTGTCGGCGCTGGACGTCACGGTGCAGGCCCAGGTGCTGAAATTGCTGGACGATGTGCGCCAGCAGATGAATCTCGCCATGCTGTTCATCACCCATGACATGCGGGTGGCGGCCCAGGTCTGTCACCGGGTGATGGTGATGCGCCATGGCCAGGTGGTGGAATCCGGGCCCACGCGCGAAATCTTCGCCGCCCCGTCCAGCGATTATACCCGCGCCCTGCTCGCCGCCATTCCCGGGCGCGGCAAGCTGGCGGCGGTTTAAGGAGATCTCATGCGCATCGCCATCGCCGAATTCAAGCAGGAAACCAACAGCTTCGTGCCCTTTACCACCACGGTGAAGACCTTCGAGGACCAGTATCTCTATCGCGGCGACGATATTCTCACCGCCTTTGGCAATGCCCGGCTGGAAGTACCCGGCGCACTGGACGCCTGCCGCGAGGCTGGCGCCACGCCATTGCCCCTGCTGGCCACCATGGCAATGGCGTCGGGCACGGTGGAGCGCAAGAGCTTCGACACCCTGATGAACGAGATTGTCGAACGCTTGCGCGCGGTTCTGCCGGTGGACGGCGTGTTCCTGGCGCTGCACGGCGCCATGATCCTGGAAGATGAGCCGGATGCGGAAGCCGAGATCGTGCGCCGGGTGCGGGCCGAACTGAAACCAGGCACTCCGATCACCGTCTCGCTGGACCTTCACGGCCATATCACCGCGGCCATGCTGCAGCCGGATGTCGCCTATATCGGCTATCGCGAATTTCCCCATATCGACATGTACGAGACGGGCTATCGCTGCACAAAGCTGCTGATCGACTGGATCAACGGCAAGGTGAAGCCGGTCATGGCGCTGTCCAAGCGCCACATGGTGTTCAGCCCGGATTCGGCGCGCACCACCACCCCGCCGCTCAGTGATATCGTTGCCGAGGGGCGCGCCATGGAAGCGCGCGGCGAGGTTCTGCATGTTTCGCTGTTTCCGGTGCAGCCCTGGATCGACACGCCCGACCTGGGCTTCGCGGCGCTGGTGTGCGGCGAAGACCAGCAACAGGCGCAGGTCGCAGCCGACAAGCTCGCCAAGATGGCCTGGGACCGGCGCGCCGAATTCGAGCCCGATGTCACGCCGCTGGACGAGATCATCCGCATCGGCCTGTCGTCACCCGGCCTCACCGTGGCCAGTGATTCCGGCGACACGCCGTCCGGCGGCGCGGCGGCCGATTCCACCGCCGTGCTGGCGGGCCTGCTAGCAGCCGGCGCCGACCGGGCGGACCGCATTTCCATCTGCACCATCTGTGACGCCGAAGCGGCGGTGGAGGCCGCCAAGGCGGGCGTCGGCAAGACCATCACCTTGGCGGTGGGCCACAAGCGGTCCGGGCTGGGCGATCCGCTCACCGTGACGGGGAAGGTCAAGACCATCAGCGACGGCCAGTATGTGCTGGAAGGGCCCGGCGGCAACGGCATGGTGGGCGAGATGGGGCTCACGATAGTGCTGGCGATCGGGTCGATCCGGCTCAACCTGCGTTCCATCCCGCATTTCGAATGGGACCTTGGCATCCACAAATCGGTGGGACTGGACCCGGCGGCTGCCGCCCTGGTGTTCGTGCGCTCGCCCTCGCACTTCCGGGTGTCGTACACGCCCATTGCCGCGCGCATCTTCCTGGCCGACACGCCCGGCCCGACCTGCGTGAACATGCGGCGCATCCCCTTCACCAAGGTGACGCGGCCCTTTTATCCGCTTGATCTGGCGAACGACTAACCGGCGCGGTTCGCCGCCACTCTTGCACCCAGGGGCGCCTTGTGCGCCTGGCGGAAATCCCGCAGCAACTGGCGCAGGCCCGGTTCGCACACCCGCACCGCCGCTTCGTCCAGCGGCAACCAGGTGATGTCGCGCGCGCCTTTTTCGGGCCAGTCGCCATGCTGCTGGGTGACTTCCAGCGCGAAGACATCGACGCTGCAGGGCACGCCGCCGCCGTCCTTTTTTTCTTTCAGATAGTGGTAGCTGCCGGCCGGTTTGCTGGCGATCCTGCCGGCGACGCCGGCTTCTTCAAAGGCTTCGCGGGCGGCGGATTCGGCAAGGCTCATGCCGTTCATCGGCCAGCCCTTGGGCAGAATCCAGCGCTTGGAGTTCAGCGAGGTGATCAGCAACACCTCCAGTCCGCCCCTGGGGGCAGCGCGCCAGCACAGGGCCGCCACCTGCTTGCCATGCTCACGGAAAAGAGGATAGCCCAAATACCGCTCCGCGTGATTCGCCGGGGGCCATCTTACGTTCATCCGTCTACGGCCCAAAATGCCGCAAAGGTGAATGCGGGCGGGCTATGTCATCCCGAAGGCGCCGCCCAGGAAATAGAAGACGGCGGCGATCAGGCCCGAGGCAGGCATGGTGACGATCCAGGCTGTCACAATGTCCTTGGCCACGTTCCAGCGCACCGCTGACACCCGCCGGGCCGCGCCGACGCCGACAATGGCGCCGGTGATGGTGTGGGTGGTGGACACCGGAACGCCCAGATAGGTCGCCCCGAACAGCGTGATGGCACCGGCGGTTTCGGCACAGACGCCCTGCATGGGGGTGAGGTGGGTGATGCGCGATCCCATGGTGCGCACGATGCGCCAGCCGCCGAACAGGGTGCCAAGGCCCATCGCCGCCTGGCAGGTGATCACCACCCAGAAGGGTACATGGAAGGTGCCCCCGCTCATGCCATGGGCGAACAGCAGCGCCGCGATGATGCCCATGGTTTTCTGCGCGTCATTGCCGCCATGGCCCAGGCTGTAGGCCGAAGCGGAAGCGAACTGGACATAGCGGAACAGCTTGTCGGTCTTGTAGGGCGAGGACTTGAAGAACATCCAGGACACCAGCAGCACCAGCAGCAGCGCCAGCACAAATCCCGTGGCCGGCGACAGCACGATGGCGCTGACGGTCTTGGCCAGGCCCTTGACGACCACCGCCTCAAAGCCTGCCTTGCAGATGCCCGCGCCCACCAGCCCGCCGATCAGGGCATGCGAGGAGGAAGACGGGATGCCCGCCAGCCAGGTCACCACATTCCAGATGATGGCGCCCATCAGCGCCCCGAAGATTACCTGGTCGGAAATCACGCTGGGCGAGACGATGCCGGTGCCCACGGTGTTGGCGACGTGCAGGCCGAACACCGCGAAGGCGATAAAGTTGAAGAAGGCCGCCCAGGCCACCGCATATTTGGGCGAGAGCACCCGGGTGGAGACGATGGTGGCGATGGAATTGGCGGCGTCGTGCAACCCGTTGAGGAAGTCGAAGAGCAGCGCGACCGCGATCAGGGTGATGAGCAGCAGGGTCATCAGACCTGCTCGATCACAATGCCGCTGATGCGATTGGCGACGTCCTCGAAGCGGTCCACCACCTTTTCCAGGTGGTCGTAGATCTCGTTGCCGACGATGAAGGCCATGGCGTTGCCGTCACGGTTTTTCAGGAACAGCGCCTTGATGCCCTGGTCGTTCAGCTCATCGGCCTGTTCTTCCAGCCGGGTGATTTCCTCGGTAATGGCGTTGATGCGTCCGGCATTTTCGCGCATCGAGCCCAGCAGCGCGACCGCTTCCACCGTCAGTTCGGCGCAGCGCAGGATGATGTCGGCCATCTGGCGCATGTGCAGTTCGAAGCTCGAGACTTCGAACAGGGTGATCGCCTTGGCGGTCTTCTGCATCTGGTCGATGGAATCGTCCAGCTGGCCGATCAGGTCCTTGATGTCGCCGCGGTCGAACGGGGTGATGAAGGAGCGGCGCACGCTCAGCAGCACGTCGCGGGCGATGGCGTCGGCGGCATTCTCATGGGCGACGATGCGGGCGCAGGCGTCCGCCACGCCGGGGCCGCCTTCCAGCAGGTCGCGCAGGGCGACGGCGCCGTCCACCAGGGTGC
This sequence comes from Alphaproteobacteria bacterium, assembly GCA_947482125.1. Taxonomy (GTDB): domain Bacteria; phylum Pseudomonadota; class Alphaproteobacteria; order Micropepsales; family Micropepsaceae; genus Rhizomicrobium. Next base: position 10,581 of record CANKIV010000032.1, on the reverse strand, counting down.
GGGCATGGGCGTTGAAGAGGCCGAAGAATTTTTCCTCGCGCGGCATCAGGGCCTGGAAAAAGCGCAGCACGAAGAACCCCCGAGGTTTTTTGGTGGCCACTGCTTGCAATGGCCGCCCCCCGGGCGTCAACGGGGCATAAAATTCCAGTATAACCAAAAGGTTAGGGGCGCGGATCGCTCCGCGCCCCTGTCAGATCGGCAAGCTTTCAAGCGCTAGTCCGGCAGGCCGAACACGAACAGGTTGTAGCCGTTGGCCGGACGGTGAACTTCCCGCAGCAGGGTGGCGGGCTTGTTCTGCGGGCTGCCGCCGCCGAGTCCCGTGGTGACGGCGATATACTGCTTGCCGTCGACGCTGAAGCTGACCGGGTAGCCCTGCACCGTCGTGCCCAGGCGGGACTTCCACAATGTCTTGCCGTTGCGGACATCCACCGCGCGGAAGACACGGTCGAAATCGCCGACAAAGGCCACATTGCCAGCCGTTGAAACCACGCCTGTCAGGAAGGGCGAACGCTGCTGGAACGACCAGAGCGGCTTGAGGTCGCTGGTGCGGTAGGCCGAGAGGCGGCCATTGTTGCCATTGGTGCCGGGCACCTCGAAATAGGTCTGCGACCCGTTGCCCAGCATGAAGACGCAGCTCTGCGACAGGGGGATGATCAGCGTGTCGCTGGGCTGGTGATAGCTGGTGGCCTGCCAATCGTGACCGCCCTGCGGTCCGGGGCAGGACGACAGCCACTGGTCCACCTTCTGGTTGTGGATGTCCTTGCGATAGACCACCGCGCCGGTCTTTTCGTTGAAGTTTTCATAGACGTTCTGGAACACCGTCTGCCTGGCGGCCAGGAACTTGCCCGTCCGGGCGTCCAGCTTCCACAGGATGCCGGGCTTGCCGATGGTCAGGATCGATTTCTGGTCGCCGTGCGTCACCACCACGCGTTCGAACACTTCGTCGAGGTCGAGGCTCTCGCCCGGCGCATGGTTGTAGGCCCATTTCAGCTTGCCGGTGTCGGCATCCAGCGCGATGGTCGAGTTGGCCCAGTCGGTGGCGCCATCCTTGCTGCCGCGCAGGTCCCGCCGCCAGGGCTTGGCCTGCGCCGTGCCCCAGTACGTCGTGTTGCTGTCGGGATCGTAGGTGCCGGCGATCCAGGTCTCGCCGCCCTTGCGTTCATTGTCCGGGAGGCCCCCCCAGGTATCGCCGCCCTTCTCGCCCTTCAGCGCGACGGTGGTGAACTTCCAGTCGCGCTTGCCGGTCCTGGCGTCATAGGCGCTGATATAGCAGTGATTGTCGTCGCCCTTGCGGCCGCAATTGGTCATGCCGACCAGCACGCGCCCATTGACGATGATCACGCCGCCGGTGGAGCTGCCGACCAGGCCGCCATTGTTCGGATACTTCTTCTCGTCGGTGATGTGGGTCTTCCACACTTCCTTGCCGCTGCGCGCGTCCAGCGCATAGAGATAGCCTTGCGGCGTGTTGACATAGATGTTGTTGCCCCACAGGCCCATGGAGCGGGTTTCCTCGGTGGAGGGACCGGGACCGGGGCGGCGCGGCGCCGGGCCCAGGCGGTTTTCCCACAGCAGTTCGCCGCTCTTGGCGTCCAGCGCCTGGATGGTGTTGCTGGTGCCCCAGATGAAGAGGACGCCGTTATGGATCAGCGGCGTGATTTCCAGGGTGCCGTTCTCGGGCAGCGACCACATCCATTTCAGCTGCAGCGACGCGACATTCTGGGTGTTGATCTGGTTCAGCGGGCTGTAGCTCCAGCCCTGGTAGTTGCGCCGGTACATCAGCCAGTCGCTGTCGGGGGGATTGCGCAGCATCGCGTCGGTGACCGGGACATAGTTCTGGATATTGCCTTCCAGCAGCAGGCCGAACTTGGTCGGCAGGCCGAAGCCGCCCGGATCGGCCACGCGCACGCCCGACATGGCGCGCTGGAACAGGCTTTGTCCGGCAGGGGCATTGCCCGTACCGGAGGCCGGGGCGGATTCCTGGCGTCCGCTGACTTGCGCGGCGGTGCCACCGGGCGCGGTGGCCGCGGCGCGCGCCGCACCGGAATCGGGTTCTTCCGTGCTGGCCGCGGGGCGATTGGCCGGCGCACGGCCATTGGCGATGCTGCCGATCACGACCGAGGTGGCCGGCGTGAACGCCGCCGTACCGGCGCGCGCGCCATTGCGCTCCAGAATATAGGCGGTGATGTCGGTATACTGTTTTTCGCTGAGGCTGCCGCCGCCGCCCAGCGGCATGGTCGTGGCGATCTTGCTGTAAAGCTGGGCGGTGGTGCGCTTGCCCCAGGCGCCCAGGAAGGCGGTGCCGCCCAGTGCGGGCGCGTCATTGGTGCCGCTCAGGTCGGGCAGATGGCAGCCGGCACATGCCGCGTCATACATCGCACGCCCGTCATTGGCCTGCGCCGTGGTGAAAGCGCCTGCAGCGCCCTGACCAAAGGCGTTGGCGCCCAGCGCGCCCAGCGCGATGGTGGCGGCCGCACCCAGAAGCAATCCAGTTTTCTTACGCATTTTTCGTCCTCAAATTTCGTTGGCGCGCGGAATGAAAATCAGCGCGAAGGGATGTCGAGCTGGGGGAGGAACCAGTGATCCTGCTGGGGAATGTTCGCGCCCACCGTCTCATGGGCGGGGAACAGCCAGCCCCACAAGGTGCCCTTGGGCCCCCAGGGATATTCCGCCGGCGCCTTTTCACTGTTGATCTGGATATAGAGCTTGCCGGTGCGCAGGGCCCGGGCCTGGGCGCTCGTCAGGGTGAAGCTGCCGGAGATGGTGCCGCTGGTGGACTTGGTGACCTCCAGGTCGAACAGCTTGTTGCCGGGCATGCCCGCCACGGGCGAGTCGAAGACATGCGCGCTGATGGCGTTGGAGGGCATGCCGCGGAAGTCGCCCTTCACCACGAAGGTCTTGCCGTCATAGCTGGCGGAGGCGTCGCCGCGCCCGGCGATGACCGCCTTGGTCTCGTCGTCCAGCGGCATCGGGCCCAGATTGGTCTGGTAATCGGCGCCAAGCGCAGGCGCTGTGAACACCAGCGCTGCAAACAGCGCCGGAACAAAATGCTTCGAAACCACGGCTCGGACTCCTTGCGAATGATGGGTGCCTGGCCGACCGGCCTGTGTTGGCACGAACACTTCCTCCAGCCTCGTTGGCCGAGGCGCTTTTCTGACATCAGACTAGCAGCGCGCGCAGGCGTGGGCCAGCGCCGCAAAGGCGCGGGACCGGCCGAATTTGTCGCAAAATCGCGCGAAATGGCGCGGTGCGGCATGGCCATATTTAGGGCATTTTCGCCATGCTATAAGAGGTGCGGGGCCACCCAAAGGCCGCGCAGCGGTTTCACGGCCAAGGATCATCTTTCATGAATCGCAGGCATCTCATGCTCGCCGGCACGGCGGGCATCCTGGGTTTTTCCGTACTGCCCGCAGCGGCGGCAAATCCGGCGGAAGACTTTGTCTCCGGCAACATCCAGCAGGGCTTTGACATCCTCAACGATAAAGGCGCCAGCCCGGCCGAGCGCAAGGCACGCTTCGCCGCCTTTGTCGTCGGCCTCACCGATGTGAAACGCGTCGCGCTGTTTCTGCTGGGCCGCTATGCCAGCGCCGCCACGCCCGCCGACCTGGAGATCTATGTCGCGGCGTATCAGGATTATGTGCTGGCGATCTATCAGTCCTACTTCGCGCAATATGCGGGACAGAGTTTGCGCGTGATCGATTCGCGGATGCGCGCCCCGGATGATTTCGTGGTGCGCACCAACATCACCGGCAACAATGCCGCGCCGATGGAAATCGATTTCCGCGTGCGCACCGATGGCGCCAGGCCCGTGCTGGTGGATCTCGGTGTCGCGGGCGTGTGGCTGGCGCTGGCGCAGCGCGATCAGTTCACCACCGTGCTCGGGCAGAATAACGGCGACATCAAAGTCTTGACCGCGCATCTGCGCGATACGCAAAAACTCTATCGCTAGGAACTTTTGTTCCCGCGAGTTGCATCTTGAGTTTCCGGCGCGCGGCAGCTATGTCGGCGTTGGGCTGGGGTGCAACACGCGCGGGACGTTTTGGTTCCGCGCATCGACTGAAAAGTTTGACGCGCCCGTAAAGTTCCTCTGTTCCTGCAGTTCCACAAGCGACCCCTTCAATGGAGCCACTGTGTCCAACGCTGAACCTTTTGCCCTTGTGATGAAGCCCTGTCCGCGCGGGTTTGCACACGCCTTGCTGTTGGGCGGTCTCTTCGCCGTCGCTGCGATGACGATGCAGAACGCCAATTTCAGAACCCCTGGGCATCGTCCCATCCTGCTCTCGATGATGAACGAGCCCGCGCCGCGCGAGACCTCGGCCTACCAGTATGAAAGACGGTTGACCTCCAACCAGTTGCTCAATCGCTGGGACGCGCTGATGACGGAGGCCTCGCAGCGCTTCCAGGTCCCCAAGCCGTGGATTCGCGCGGTGATGCGCCAGGAAAGCGGCGGCCGCACCATGCTGGGCCATGACCGTCCCATCGTCAGCCATGCCGGCGCCATCGGGTTGATGCAGGTGATGCCGGGGACCTATGACGAGATGGCCGAGCAGCACAAGCTGGGCGCCGATCCGTTCGATGCCCGCAACAATATCCTGGCCGGTACCGCCTATTTGCGCTGGCTGCACAAGCGCTACGGCTATCCCAGAATGTTCGCCGCCTACAATGCCGGGCCCGGCAGGGTCGAGCGGGGCGGACGGCTTCCGGCGGAAACCCGCGCCTATGTCGGCGGCATAACCAGGACCTTGCACAGCCGCACCGCCGCGGCGGATCTGGTGAAGTTGACCCGCCCCAATGGCGCGGCGGTCAAGATCGATCCGGGCAAGATCACCGGCATCCGGGCGGCGCTGCCCGGCGAATATGCCGCCAGCGTGAAAACCGTGGTCACCATCGGGCGCCGCCAGCAGGGCGTGCGGGAGAACGTCTCGGTGGCCATCAATGCCATCCGCGCGACCGGCGGGCTGCTCTAGCGTCTCTGCCTTTGGCGGGTAATATCGGCCCTGCAATCCTGCGGGGCCGGCCATGAAACACACCCTTTATATAAGTGCGCTTGCTGTCCTGCTGGCGGGCCCGGCCCAGGCCCAGACCCCGCCCAATCCCTTCGCCAGCCCCAGCAGCTTGCCCTACCAGGCGCCGCGCTTCGACCTGATCAGGGACAGTCATTACCAGCCGGCCTTCGAGGCCGGGATGAAGCAGCAGATCGCCGAGATCGACGCCATTGCGGGCAATCGCGCCGCACCCAGCTTCGACAATACGATCGTGGCGCTGGAGCGTTCGGGCCGGATGCTGGACCGCGTCAACAACACCTTCTTCAGCGTGGTGCAGGCCAACACCAATCCCGCCCTGGACAAGGTGCAGACCATGATGGCGCCGAAGCTGGCCGCGCACATGGACGCCATCTTCCTCAATCCCGGATTGTTCGCGCGGGTGAAGGCGCTTTACGACCGGCGCCAGTCCCTCAAGCTGGACGGCGAAGGCTTGCAGACCTTGACGCTCTATTACCGTCAGTTCGTCCATGCCGGCGCCAACCTCAATGATGCGGGCAAGGCCCGGCTGAAGGCCATCAACAGCCGCGCCGCCTCGCTGGAAACCTCGTTCCAGCAGAAGCTGGTGGCGGGCGCCAAGGCGGGCGCGCTGGTGCTGGACAACAAGGCGCAACTGGCGGGCCTGACGCCGGAGGAAATCGCCAGTGCCGAGGCCGCCGCCAAGGCGCGGGGACTGAAGGGCAAGTATGTCCTGCCGCTGCAGAACACCACGCAGCAGCCGCTGCTGACGTCGCTGTCCGACCGCGCCGTGCGCGAAAGGCTCTACAACAACAGCTGGACACGCACGGAAAAAGGCGACGCCAACGACACCCGCGCCATCATCCAGCAACTGGCCGTGCTGCGCGCCGAAAAGGCCAAGCTGCTGGGTTACGCCAACTATGCCGCCTATGTGCTGTACGACCAGATGGCGGGTTCGTCAGAGGCGGTGCAGAAATTCATCGTCCAGCTGGTGCCGGCGACCCGCGCCAAGGCGGCCGAAGAGGCCAGGCTGATCCAGGCCGCGATCGACAAGGAGGGCAAGCCCTTTGCCCTCAAGCCCTGGGACTGGCAGCGCTATGCCGAGAAGGTGCGCAAGGAACGCTATGATCTGGATGAAGCGGCGCTGAAGCCCTATTTCGAGGTCAACAAGGTTCTGAAGGATGGTGTGCTCTATGCCGCCACCAGGCTCTACGGCATCACCTTCAAGCGCCGCACCGACATTCCCGTCTATCACCCCGATGTGATGGTGTTCGAGGTGTTCGATCACGACGGCTCGAAGCTGGGCCTGATGTATTTCGATCTGTGGAAGCGGGACAACAAGACGGGCGGCGCCTGGATGAGCAACTATGTCGGCCAGTCCAAGCTCTTCGGCACAAGGCCGGTGATCTACAATGTCGGCAACTTCACCAAGCCCGCCCCCGGCCAGCCCGCCCTGATCAGCTTCGACGACGTCACCACCATGTTCCACGAGTTCGGCCATGCCCTGCACGGACTGTTCGCCAACCAGACCTATCCGCTGCTGTCGGGCACCAATGTGGCGCGCGACTTTGTCGAATTCCCCTCCCAGTTCAACGAACACTGGGCGCTGCATTCCGACATCCTGAAAAACTATGCGGTGAATTACAAAACCGGCGCCACCATCCCGCAGGCGCTGGTGGACAAGATCAAGAAATCCCAGACCTGGGGCCAGGGCTATTCGCTGGGCGAATTGCTGGCGGCATCCCAGCTCGACATGCAATGGCACTCCCTGCCGCCGGGTTCGCCCAAGCAGGATGTCGATGCGTTCGAGACCAGGGCGCTGAAGGTCACCGGCACCGATTTTCCCAATGTGCCGCCGCGCTACCGCTCCAGCTACTTCCTGCACATCTGGGCCAATGGCTATGCCAGCGGTTATTACGCCTATCAGTGGACGGTGATGCTGGATACCAACGCCTATGCCTGGTTCAACGCCCATGGCGGGCTGACCCGGGCCAACGGCCAGCGCTTCCGCGACTTGATCCTGTCCAAGGGCCACACCATGGATTACGGCCCGATGTTCCGGGCCTTTTACGGCAAGGATCCCGAGATCGGCCCGATGCTGGAGCATCGCGGCCTGGTGCCGGCAAAAACCTCTCCTCCCCGTTAAATCCCTGGAACTTTCCCGCCCGGGTTACGTTTTGGTACGAATCGGCTCCTGAGGGGGTCGGCAGGAAAGGTCGGGGTGCCGTCTTTGCGGATACAGGCATGTGTGTTGGCTGACGTTCTGCTGGCCATGCCCGTTCGCGCTTGGCTGCTATTTTGACATGCGGCTTTGTTTGCTCATCGCCAGCGCCCTTGCCGCAAGTGCGGCCCAGGTTGCTGGCGCGCCCATGTCCAGTCTGCGGTCGGAGACATCCGCCGAATATGCCGTCAAGGCGGCCTATCTCGCCAAATTCATTCCCTTCATCACCTGGCCGGACTCCGCCTTCTCCTCGCCCGCCGCGCCGGTCACCATCTGCGTACTGGGCGAGGATTCCTTCGGGGGCAGTCTCGAGAAGGCCGCAGGCGCCACCAGGCTGGCGGAACGCGCCATCGCTGTGCGCCATCTGGCGGGACCGGACCCCGAGGCGTCCTGCCAGATTCTGTTCATCGGCGCGGTCGAGACGACCATGATCGACGGGACTCTGGACGCCATGAAAGGCCGCCCTGTGGTGACGGTGACGGATTCGGCCATCAAGGCGCGCGGCGTGATCGCCTTTGTCGTCGTCGGCAATCATGTGCGATTCGATATTGACGATGCGCTTGCCACCCAGGGCGGGCTGGCCATCAGCTCGAAGCTGCTGGGCCTGGCCCGCATGGTCAGGCAGCAGGGCCAGCCATGAGCGCGGAGCCCAGGCAGGGGTGGAACATGTCCGTCATTGTCGCGCTGGCGGCGGCGGGGATGCTGCTGGCGGCGGGGGTGATGATGGCGGTGTATGAGGAAAAGCTCTACAGCGCCCAGCAGGTCAAGAATATCCGCGAACAGGCGCAGATTCTGGCTGCCAGCGTCACGGCAGCCATCGTGTTTGATGATCGCCGCGCCGCCCAGGAATATGTCGAGGCGCTGGCCGCCAATCCCGAATTGCAGGCGGCCGGCGTGTATGACGGCGGCAATCACCTGCTGGCGGGGTTTTCGCGCGGCGGCGCGCGCCTGCCCGCGACCGCACCCGGCGAAGGCGCGGCATTCGGCCCGGGCTTCGTGGATATCACGGTGCGCGCCAGCCAGAACGGGGCGGCGGTCGGCACCGTCATGCTGCGCTCCGTCACCGAACCTGTGGAGCGCCGCTATGCCCGCTATGGCGGCTTGATCCTGCTGGTGACCATGGGCGCGCTGGTCATCGCCGTGCTGAGCTTCTCGCAGAATGCGCTGGCCAGGCGCGCCCAGCAATTGTCCAGCGTCAACACCCGCCTTCAGGAGGAAATGGAGGAGCGCCGCAAGACCGAGGAGGCGCTGCGCCAGAGTCACAAGATGGAGGCGGTGGGCCAGCTTTCGGGCGGCATCGCCCATGACTTCAACAATCTGATCATGATCGTGAAGGGCAATCTGCGGCTATTGAAGCGCAGGCTGGGACCGGAGGCGGAGCAGGCGGGCACCTATATCGCCTCAGCGGATGAGGCGCTGGACCGCGCCGCCCATCTCACCCAGCGCATCCTGGCCTTCTCGCGCCGCCAGCCGCTGACGCCGCAGCCGGTCAACCTCAGCACCCTGGCCCAGGGCCTGACGGAACTGATCCGCCATTCGGTGGGCGAACGGGTGGAGATCGTCCTGAAGCTCAATGCCAGGGGCTCCATCCTGTGCGACCTCAACCAGATGGAGAATGTGATCCTCAACCTCGCCATCAATGCGCGCGACGCCATGCCGGATGGCGGGCGACTGATCGTGGAAACCCGCGACGTGGTGCTGAGCGAGCCGCCGCCGGACGTGGAAGGGGAGAGTTTCACACCCGGCGCCTATGTGGCGCTGTCGGTCAGCGACAGCGGCATCGGCATGCCCGAAGACGTGCGCCGCCGCGCCGTCGATCCCTTCTTCACCACCAAGCCGCTGGGCAAGGGCACGGGACTGGGCCTTTCCATGACCTTCGGTTTTGTGCGCCAGTCCAACGGCTATCTCACCATCGAAAGCGCGCCCGGACAGGGCACCACCATTACCATTCTGATGCCCCGTAACGGGGAGGGAGCATAAATGAGCGCCACCGATACAAGGCCGCCGATCCTGGTCGCCGAAGACGCAGCCATGCTGCGGGTGCTCGCGGTGGAGATGCTGGAAGATGCCGGCTTCAGGGTGTTTGAGGCGGGCGACGGGGTGGAGGCGCTGGAGCTGCTGAAGGCCAATCCCGAGATCGCGCTGCTGGTGTCGGACATCAAGATGCCCCGCATGGACGGGTATGCGCTGGTGACGGCGGGCCTTGAGTTCAAGCCCGACCTGAAGGTGCTGCTGATGACCGGTTATGCCCAGGACCCGCCGCCGCAATTCCTCAAGGCGCGGGACATCCGGATCCTGCACAAGCCCTTCAACCTGGAAAAGCTCTGCACCCTGGCGCAGGAGATGGTGGCCTAGCGCGTCCTCGCGCTTCTTCGTTCGACAAGCAGCAAGCCTGCGTATAGAAAATCGGCCCATGAGCGAACCTGCCTTTATTGCCGGGGACTGGGGCACCAGCCGGTTGCGGCTTTATCTCTGTGACGTGTCCGGGCATGTGCTGGCGCGCGCCGAAGGCGAGGGCGCGGCGGTGCCCGATTGCGCCGGGCGGTTCAAAGCCGCGGTGGCGCCGTGGGACAAATCCCACGGCAAGTTGCCGGCACTGCTGGGCGGCATGGTCGGTTCCACCGTCGGCTGGAAAGAAGTGCCGTATCTGAGTTGCCCGGCCCGGCCCGAAGCACTCGCTGCCGCCGCCTTGCGCTTTGAGCAGGACGGCCGCGCCATCGCCATCATACCGGGGCTCAAATGCGTCAACCGCACCGGCGCGCCGGATGTGATGCGCGGCGAGGAAGTGCAGATCCTGGGCGCGCTCAACCTGTATCCCGCATTGGCCAATGGCCGCCACATCTTCTGCATGCCCGGTACCCATGCCAAGTGGGTGGCGGTGGAAGACGGCGCGGTGACCGAATTTCAGACTGCACCATCCGGCGAGTTGTTTGAACTCTTGCGCAAGCACAGCGTGCTGGCGCGTGATGGCGGCGAGGTGCGCGCCGACAGTCATGCCTTCGCGCAAGGGCTGGATTTCTTCCGCCGCAACGCCCAGGCCGACCTGTTGCACCTGCTGTTCAGCACCCGCGCCCGCGTGGTGACGGGCGAAATGCCCAAGGCCGATGGCGCGTCCTATCTGTCGGGCCTGGTGCTGGGCGCCGATGTCGGGACGGCGGTGTCGCTGCTGGGGCTCATCCCGGAGGACACCGTGCATCTGATCTGTACCCCGGCCCTGGCGGCGCTTTATGGCAAGGCCCTGGCGCAGTATGGTGTCAAAACACGCGTATTGGACGGCGATGCCTGCGCGCTGGCCGGCCTGGTGCGCATTCATGCGGAAATCTTTTCATGACTGCTGATGTCCTTCTGGCCGAACTTCCCCTG
>CANKIV010000031.1 GCA_947482125.1 Alphaproteobacteria bacterium | reverse complement strand
TTGGCGAGCACGGTCATGTCGACCGGGTCCCAGTTCACATCGGCTTCGCTGCGATAGACAAAGCCGGCCTTGTAGAAATCCAGAAACAGCTTTTGCTGCTGGTGATAATATTCCGGATCGCAGGTGGCGAACTCGCGGCTCCAGTCGATGGAGAGGCCCATCATCTTGAGCTGTTCGCGCATCGCCGCGATATTTTCGTAGGTCCAGTCGCGCGGGGAAACACCCTTGTCGCGCGCCGCGTTTTCCGCCGGCAGGCCGAAGGCATCCCAGCCCATGGGATGCAGCACGTTGTAACCCTGGGCGCGGCGGAAGCGGGCGATGACGTCGCCCATGGTGTAGTTGCGGGTATGGCCCATATGGATGCGCCCCGACGGATAGGGGAACATCTCCAGCACATAATATTTGGGCTTGGCGGCTGCTTCCGGTGAATCGAGCGCGGGCGTGGCGAACAGCGCGCGCGCGTTCCACTCCTGCTGCCAGTGCTTTTCCGATTCCTTGGCGTTGTAACGCGCCATGTTCCCGCGGCCCTAGTTGGCGGTGACGCTGGCGAGACGCAGTTCGCGGGCGCGGGTCAGGATCGAATCTTCCAGCTTGTGCGCGGTGTCGGGACTGGGCTGGGCTTCGGTCCAGGTGGTGCCGTTTCTGACCTGGCGGAACACCACCACCTTGAGGCCGTCAGCGCGCAGCGTGCGGTCCATGATGTAGACGGTCACCTTCAGCCGTTCATCCGGGCTGCCAGGCGCGACATACCATTCCGAGATGATGACGCCGCCGAACGGATCGGCCGAGACCAGCGGCAGGAAGCGCAGCGTGTCCAGCGAAGCGTGCCAGAGGAAGGAGTTGACCCCCAGGGTCATGCGGGTGGAGGCGCTGACGATGCCGCCGGTGCCGGTGTCCATGTCCCGGGTACCGTCATTGGAGGAGCCGCAGCCGGCCAGAACCAGCGCACACAACAAGGCAGGCAGAACTCGCATGGATGTCATTTTCCCAGGGTCTGAAGGCACAGGGGCCGAAAGGGCTTATAGCGGCGGGGGCCAATTGGCGCAACGGCGCGCGGCGCGCGCGCAAGCGGGTAGTTTGGCTGATCCTGGAAGGACTTAGAGGCGCGGCGGATGGCGGATGGGTAACCTGAAGTGCTTGTCATCTGCTGTCGTGGCCGCAGCCGTGATCCTGACGGGCCCCCCGGCGCGCGCCGCCCTGTCAGACGTCACCCTGGCGCCCCTGTTCATTCCCGTCGGCAGCGCCGAACTGCGCCTGGAAGCGCAGGCCACCGGCGCCCTGTTCGGGCCACATCAGCCGGGCTGGGGTGGGGCACAGGCAAGCGGCGCCATCCTGTTCATGCCCCAGCTGCGGCGCGCCCTTCGCACCTGACGGTGCTACGGGCATCTCCCCTTCATGCGCGCTTACGCGCGCGAAGGGGAGGAGAGCAGTGACGAGATCGCCGCGATGCCACTGAAAGCGGGCGCCAACAGCGCGGCATTGCGCGGCGTGACACCGCCCAGGGCATAGACCGGCACCGTTCCGTGTTGCGCGATGAAGGCGGCGCGCACGGGCGTCAGCGGGCGCGCGTCTTCATGACTGGTTGTGGCGAAAACCGGCGAGAGGAAAATCGCATCCAGTTCGCGCGCATGCAGCAAGGCGCGCAGCGAATGCGCCGAGGATGTGATGATCCAGTGGGGATGGCGCGTCCGCCAGTGCATGGCCTCGCGGATACGCGCTTCAGGCAGATGCAGGCCCGCCGCGCCGATCTCAGCCGCCAGCTTCGGATCGTCCGCGATCAGCAGCGGCGCAATGCCGATCAGGCTCTGCGCCAGCGCCACGCGCGTTCCGGCATCACGGCTGCGCACGACCACCAGGCCGCCGCGCGGCAGGCGGTGGGCGGCCGCCGTCCAGTCCGCCTTGCGGTCATCGGTCACCAGCACCAGCGGCATCTCGTCATTGAGACGCGCCTGATGCCTTGCTAGGTTCGCGGTCATGAATATCCCGGAAAATCTGGCCGCCATATTGACCCGCATCGACGCGGCGCGAAAGGCCGCGACCCTGCCCGCCCCCGCCACCCGGCTGGTGGCCATCGCCAAGACGGAGGATGAAGACGGTATCCGCGAGGCCTTGCGCGCGGGCCAACGCCTGTTCGGTGAAAACCGGGTGCAGGAAGCGCAGAAGAAATATCCGCCTCTTAAGAATGATTTTCCCGACCTGGAATTGCATCTGGTCGGGCCGTTGCAGAGCAACAAGGTGCGCGAGGCCGCGGCGCTGTTCGATGTTATCCAGAGTCTGGACCGCGAAAAACTGGCGGACGCGCTGGCCGCCGAACGCGACAGGAGCGGCAAGTGCCCGCGCCTGTTCGTGCAGGTCAATACCGGCGAGGAGCCGCAGAAGGCGGGCGTGTTTCCGCGCCAGGCGGCGGCGCTGATCGCCTATGCCCGCGAAAAGAGCCTGCCGGTGGAGGGCCTGATGTGCATCCCCCCTGCCGAGGACGATGCCGCGCCGCATTTCGCCCTGCTCGCCAAGCTGGCGAAGGACAATGACCTGAAAAATCTCAGCATGGGCATGAGCGGGGATTTCGAACTGGCGGTGAAATTCGGCGCCACCCATGTGCGCGTCGGCACAGCCATCTTCGGCACCCGCGCGCCGCAGGCCGATCAGCCGATCTGAATTGCATCACCAGGACGTAGCTGTTCCAGCGCCGCCAGCGCGTCGGGATAGTCGAGCGCCACGCAGCCATGGGTGTGGGAATAGCCCTCGCGCGCCAGATGCAGGAAGATGGCGCTGCCCTTGCCCGCCACCACCGGATCGTCGTTGTAGCCCAGCACCAAAACCAGATCGTAGAGATGATCCTCGCGCCACATATTTTCGGCGCTGGCGGGATAGGGCAACTTCACCAGCCGGTTGTAGTTGGGATCGCCGGGCGCATCGCACCAGCCGTCGTCCTTTTGAATCGCGCGAACGGGAAAAGCCGTATCGGGCTTTGCGATCCGGTCGGCGCGGTAGAAAATCTCGCGCACCGGCCAGATCCCGCGCGGGGTGATGCCGTCGCCTTCGCCGCCCTTGATGGCAATGCCGCCCGGACCGATGGCGCAGCGGCGAAGCCCCGCACCCCAATCCAGCCATGCGCCGTCCTTGTCGGAAGTGACGATCAGATTCATGGGCGGGATGATAGCCTCAGTTGAGGCTGGCGAGTACCGGGGTATAGGGCGCGGTCAGGGCCGTGCTGCGGCGATAGGCATAGAGCGCGCGGTTGGCGGTATCGCTGCTGACGCCCTTGGCCGACAGCGCGCCGGTCAGGGCCAGGACATCCATGGTATCGGGCGCGGCGGATGCCAGATCGATGTTGGGCAGGTTGGGCAGATCACCGGACGGCAGAGATTGTTTGGGTGTGATGGAGGTCGCCGCCACCATGGTGGTGGGCGCTTCCTTGCCATCGAACCAGCCGGTCACCGTGTTTTCGATACTGGCCAGGCTGGTGTTGGTATCATCACCATCGTCGAACCAGGCCATCACCGTGTTTTCCACGCTCTTGCCGGTAATGGCTTCAAAGGCGACGTCGGCGACAGCGGTGACCGCGCCCCACAAGCCGCCATACAGTGCGTCGCCCGCGATCTTTTCCACCGCACCCATCTTATCGCCGGTGGCGGCGCGATAGATGCTGCCGATGACCGGCAGGTGCTGCAGCGGATTGACCACGTCCAGCAGGTGATCGAAGAAATCTTCTTCCTTGCCCCCGCCCTTCACCTCGGCGGTCTGGGCGCCGTTCGCAACCTCCGCAGGCTTGGCGGTTTGCGGGCGCAGGGTGCCGTATGGCGGCATTGCCACCATCGTCTTGCGCACGGGGTCGTAGGTCATCATCCCCCTGTCACGAAGCAAGCGCCACGCCACACGGTTTTTCGCGCTATTGCTGGAATTTTATGCAGGCGCGCCGTATCCAGCCCGGCAAGATTTGCCGCCCCCGACGCCCTCGCGCTAGTCTCGCCCCACCCCAAACCTCGAAAAGCGACTCATGCCGAATACCGCCCGCATCCTTCTGGCAGAAAGTGACGCCGTGCTGCGCGCCAGCCTGGCCGAACAGCTTCAGCACGAAGGCTATGAGGTTGTGGCGGCGAGGAATGGCGAGGATGCCGCCCATGCCGCAGGCGCGGGGCATTTTGCCTTTGCCATCATCGGGCTGGAAAACGGGGATGGCGTGGCGGCGGATTTGCGCGCGGCGGGCCTGGCGTCGCCGGTCCTGCTGCTCGGCGCCGGGTCCACCACCCAGGAAAGCCTGGCGAAGCCGTTCCGTTTTTCCGCCCTGCTGGCGCGGCTGCACGCGCTGTCCACCCATCATGCCGGCAGCGGCGACGCGGCGGTGCGGATCGGGCCTTACACCTTCCATCCCTCCGCCAAGCTGCTGCAGGCGGGGCAGCGCAAGGTGCGGCTGACCGAGAAGGAAACCAATATCCTGAAGTTCCTTCACGCCAGCGCCGGAACGGTGCCGCGCGACATTCTTCTGCATGAAGTCTGGGGCTATGGCCCGGCAGTGGCCACCCACACGCTGGAAACCCACATTTACCGCCTGCGCAAGAAGATCGAGCAGGACCCGGCCAGGGCCCAGATCCTGCTCACCGAAGGCGGCGGGTACAGGCTTTCAGCCTGATTTTCGGGTCGCGCCGGACAGGCCCTCGCTCCCGCGTTAACGACTTGTTTAACGCGCGTTAACATCTGGCTCCTAGAACTGCGGGATGGGAAGGCCACCGCCCAAATCTCCGCCGCCATCCGCGCGCCCGCCGCGCCGCCGCGCCGCCGCGCGCGCGCCGGGTCCCGCTTCACGCCCCCCGCCGGACCATGCCGACTCTCCGCCGCCGCGCCCCGCAAAGCACCGCGCCACCTGGCCTTACATATTGGTGATGCTGGCCGCCTGGGGTCTGATCTTCGGCGGGTTGTTCATCTCGCACTTCCTGTCCAGCCTGCCCGATGTCGGCAACCTGATGGTCAGCGGTCCGTCGCAGGACATCACCATCCTGGACGACCGGGGCCGCCAGATCGCGCGGCGCGGCCTGACCCAGGGCCAGATGGTGCGGGCGGAGGATCTGCCCGACTACGTTTCCAACGCCTTCATCGCGGTGGAGGATCGCCGCTTCCGCCATCATCTGGGCATCGATCCGGTCGGGCTGGTGCGCGCCGCGACGACCAACATGATGGCCGGCCGTGTGGTGCAGGGTGGTTCGACCCTGACCCAGCAGCTGGCGAAGAATCTTTTCCTCAGTCCGGGGCGCACCTATGAGCGCAAGGTACAGGAGGCCATGCTGGCCATGTATCTGGAGTCGCGCTACTCCAAGAACCAGTTGCTGACCCTGTATCTCAACCGGGTGTACTTCGGCGCCGGCGTTTACGGCATTGAAGCCGCGGCGCAGAAATTCTTCGGCAAGCACGCCAGCGAGCTGGGCCTGACCGAAGCGGCGATGATCGCGGGCAGCGTCAAGGCGCCCGCCCGCTACAATCCGATTGCAGACACCGACGCCTCGCTGACCCGCGCCAGCATCGTGCTGCGCGCCATGCAGGATTCCGGCTTCATCGACGACGACACCCGCACCATGGCGCAGGCGACCCGGCCGCGCATCGTCCATGTCACCGGCACGCCGGGCGCGGGCTGGTTCGCCGACTGGATCGTGTCGCGCCTGTCCAACTATATCGGCGCCAGCGCCGAGCCGATCATTGTCGAAACCAGCTTTGATCTTGAAACCCAGACCCTGGCGGAACGCGCCGTGACGCGCGGGCTGGCCGGCGATGGTGAAGCGCTGAACGCCGGACAGGCGGCTCTGGTGGCGATGACGCCGGACGGCGCGGTCCGCGCCATGGTCGGCGGGCGCAGCTATTCCGCCTCGACCTTCAACCGCGCCACCGATGCGGTGCGCCAGCCCGGCAGCGCCTTCAAACCCTTCGTCTATCTGGCGGCGCTGGAGCACGGCCATGTGCCGGACGAGACCGTCAATGACGGGCCGGTGGATATCAATGGCTGGAAGCCGCAGGATTTCGAAGGCCGCTTTTCGGGCGAGATGCCCTTGATCCGCGCCTTCGCGCAATCCTCCAACTCGGTCGCCGCCCAGCTCACCGCCGAAGTCGGTCCCAAGATCGTGGCGCGCACCGCGCGGCGGCTGGGCATCGCTTCGCCGCTGGCGGAAGTCTCGTCGCTGGCGCTGGGCACCTCCGGCGTGACGCCGCTGGAACTGACCGGCGCCTATGCGCCTTTTGCAAACGGCGGCAT
The DNA here is from genome assembly GCA_947482125.1 of Alphaproteobacteria bacterium. Classification (GTDB taxonomy): domain Bacteria; phylum Pseudomonadota; class Alphaproteobacteria; order Micropepsales; family Micropepsaceae; genus Rhizomicrobium. The sequence continues at coordinate 9,183 of CANKIV010000031.1, read as the reverse complement.
CGGCGTCGAGCCGTTCGGCATCCTGCGCATCCGCACCAAGGCGGGCAAATTGTTGTACCAGCGCACCCCGCCCGGCAGCGATGCGGTGATGAGCGCCAATGACAATATCCAGATGACGCGGCTGATGATGGAAACCCTCAGCACCGGCACCGGCAAGGCCGGCAGGTTGGAAGACCGCGACACCGCGGGCAAGACCGGCACAACCCAGGATTTCCGCGATGCCTGGTTCGTCGGTTTCACCGCCGACATGGTCACCGGCGTGTGGATCGGCAATGACAACAATGCCCCGATGGTGAAGGCGACCGGCGGCGGCCTGCCGGCGCGCATCTTCAAGAATTTCATGACGAATGCCGGACAAGGCCTGCCGCCGCGTCCGCTGGTCGGCACCACACTGGTCGCGTCAGCGGAGCAGGTTGTGGCTCAGGACGCACCGGAGCCCGAGGAAAAGCCCAAAAAGCCCGACGCCTTCCAGCGCATCCTCAACGGCCTGTTCGGCGGCTAGCCCGTTAGGGCAGCATATCGCTGTAGCTCGCGGCCCCCCGGGCGCGGATGCGCCCAGTCCAACAAACCGGCGCGGATGGGCCCAATCAATAAAAATGCGCGCGGCGCTCAGTTCGTTACGGCAGCGTATCTCTGTAATTCGCGACCATTCAGTTTCAGCCAGTCCTGCGGCGCGTCCAGATCGTCCACCAAGCTGCGCACATGCGCCCAGAAACGCGGGCTGTGATTCATTTCGCGCAAGTGCGCCGCTTCATGCGCCACCACATAATCCAGCACGAAATCCGGCGCCAGGATCAGCCGCCAGGAAAAGGACAGCGAGCGCGTCGAGGAACAGGAGCCCCAGCGGCTGGCGGTGTCGCGCACCGTGATGCGCGATGGCTTGGCGCCCAGCTTTGCGGCATGGGCCAGCGCCCGTTCCTCGAACAGGGCGCGCGCCTCGCGCTTGAGGAAATCCAGCACCCGGCGCGGGGCATGGGCCTCGCGCCCGCGCACCCAGATGACGCCATCTTCGCGCCATACCGGCGAGGGGCCGCGCGCTATGGCGCGGATTTCATGCGGCGCGCCCCGAAAGGGAATGACCGCGCCGGGGCTGAGCATCACCGGACCCGCCACCTTGGCGAGCTGGCCGGAAATCCAGGCCGTTTCGCCGCGCGCGAAATCCAGCGCCACGGCCAGGCCGCGCCGGGTCGGCGCGGTGACGCTGACTTCGCCGGTGGCGGGATTGACCTTGACGATCATGCGCCGCGCGCGCGGATTGAGGCGGACCCTCACTTCCAGCATCCGCCCGTCGACCTTGAGCAGTTCGTGTCTGGGCTGGGCTTTTCTCTTGAACAAGTGACGCAACAACGGGTGATGCCTCGCACGATGATATGTTATATGTAGCGTGGATCGCAGCAGCGCAGGAAGAATTTTCTCTGGCAATGATTCGTGATGAACAAATCGCAAGGTTGGTAGGCGCCGTGGCGCTGGCGTTGCTGCTGGGCGCGCTGGGCTTTCAGTATCTGCGTCATTTGCCCCCGTGCGAAATGTGCCATTGGCAACGCTGGCCGCATATCGCCGCCGCCACCCTTGGGCTTTTGGGAACCACCGTCTGGAAATGGGACAACCGCATCTTCAGCGCCGGCGTGATCGCCGCGACCGCGGGGCTGGGCCTTGGCCTCACCGCGCCGCCGCTATGGCCGTACATCGCGCTGGTTGCGGCGGGGCTGGCGGCCCTGGCGGCGTCACGAAAGGATGCGCGCGGGCTTGCAGTCACCGTTGCCGTTCTGGTGGCAGTGTCAGGCGTGATCGGCGCCTACCAGACCGGCATGCAGATGGGCCTGCTGCCCGGACCCGATGCCTGCGTCGTGGCCAAACCGTATATTGTCGGCAGCGGCGCGCCCGATCCGGAAATCAGCTGCAATGCCGTGACCTGGAGCCTGTTCGGCCTGTCGCTGGCGGCCTACAACGCCATCTTCTCGCTGGGGGCCGCTGTCATCGGCACCGCCCTGCTTGTGAAGAACCGCGCATGACCCGCAAGCCCAAGCCTCCGTCTCCCGGCTCCGCCGCCGACATCGAATCCATGATCCGGGTGGATCATGCCGGGGAGTATGGCGCGGTGCGCATCTATGAAGGCCAGCTTGCGGTGCTCAGGCGCCGCAGGGGCACCGAGCGCAGCGTCGAAACCATCCAGCACATGGCCGAGCAGGAACAGCGCCACCTGAAAGCCTTCGATCACCTGATCAATGAACGCAAGGTGCGGCCCACCGCGCTGGAGCCGGTGTGGCGCATCGCCGGTTTCGCGCTGGGCGCTGCCACCGCCGCACTGGGCGAGAAAGCCGCTTTTGCCTGCACCGCCGCGGTCGAGGAAGTGATCGACGAACATTACGCCGCCCAGATCGCGGCTCTGGAAGACGGCAAGGACCCGGTTCTGAAATCCGCGGTGGAAGATTTCCGCGCCGACGAAGCCGTCCATCGCGACACCGCGCTCAGGGAAGGCGCCGAGCAGGCGCCGGGCTACAAGCTGCTCAGCGAAACCATCAAGGCCGGCTGCCGCATCGCCATCAAGCTGTCGGAGCGGATCTGATCTGTCATCCCCGGCGAGACGCGCGCCAGCGCGTCGAGGGAAGGGGATCCAGGTCTTTCCATCTGAGCAATTTTCGGCGCCTGGATTCCCTTCCCCTCGCATTGCTGCGCAATACTCGGCCGGGAATGACAGGAAGCGCTACGGCTCCAGCACGCTGTCCCAATACAGATAGTCCGCCCAGGACTCGTGCAGATAGTTCGGTGGAAACCGGCGCCCATGTTCGCGCAGTTCGATCACCGTGGGCTGGTGGGGACGGATGCGCGGATGCATCTTGGCCTGGCTCGGCATGCGCCCGCCCTTGGTGAGATTGCAGGGCGAACAGGCGGTGACCACATTCTCCCAGGTGGTGCGGCCGCCCTTGCTGCGCGGGACGACGTGATCGAAGGTGAGGTCCTTGGGATCGCCGCAATACTGGCATTCGAACTGGTCGCGCAGAAAGACATTGAAGCGGGTGAAAGCGGGGCGGCGCGCGGGGCGGATATAGGTCTTGAGCGACACCACCGAGGGCAGCTTCATCTCAAAGCGGGCCGAGTGCACCACCAGGTCATATTCCTCGAGGATCGTCACCCGTTCCAGGAACACCGCCTTGATGGTGTCCTGCCAGGACCAGAGCGAGAGGGGGTAATAGCTCAGGGGCCGGTGATCGGCGTTGAGCACCAGCGCCGGACAATTGCCGGATGTAACCGCAGCGGCTAACACGGAAGAAATCCCCTGAAGGCAAATCTCCTTTGCAGGTCCGACTTTAGGGCCAAGCCCTTCGGTGCCTCAAGAGGCTAACCGATTCGCTATGACGGTTTGTAGACACAGCGTGTCTCGCCGGTTGTTTTCAACAGGCCCGCAAAGGCCTGATTGAGGAATTGCCCCGACAGGCTGAGCGCATCCTGGTCGATGCCATGGCCGACGCCGCGGGACAGGTGCCATTGCACGGCCGCCCCCGACAGGCCGAGCTGGCCCGCCGCCATGAACAGAGCCTGGGGCGGGATCACCTGGTCGCTGTCGCCATGGGTCAGCAGGACGGGCGGATAGGGCGCGGCGGTTTCGGGGGGCGGCGCCGGCAGCATTCCGGAAAAACCCACGATCGCGGCGGGCTTGATCTTGCGCCGAAGCCCCACATGCAGGGACAGCATGGTGCCCTGGGAGAATCCCGCCAGCGCCAGATTCTCGGGCGGGATGCCAAGGCGCGCCAGTTCGGCGTCGAGATACTCTTCCAGCACCGGGCCGGCGATCTCCGCACCCTTCTGCATCTCATGGGGATCGATGCGGGAAATGGGAAACCATTGAAAACCGGGGCTGCCGGGAACGCGGGTGGGGGCATTGGGCGCGGCAAAGGCCACGGTCGGCAGCAGGCTCTGCCAGTGCGACGCCAGCCCGATCAGGTCATTGCCGTCGGCACCATAACCATGCACCAGCACCACCAGATGGGTGGCGGGGCCGCGCAGGGGCGCAAGAGTCGGACCGGTGAGTGCCATATTGAATATCTATGCGTTAGATTCAGCCAAATGATTGTCACAAGGTTCGCACCCAGTCCAACCGGGCTATTGCATCTGGGCCATGCCCTGGCCGCCATCACCGCCCATGAGAGCGGTGACGATTTCCTGCTGCGCATCGAGGATATCGACAAAGGCCGCAGCCGCGACAAATTCATCGAGGCGATTTTCTTCGACCTGAAATGGCTGGGCCTCAGCTGGGACGAACCGTCCCTGCGCCAGTCCACACGGATGGGCGCCTATGCCGAGGCGCTGGTGAATTTGAAAGCCCGCGGGCTGGTCTATCCCTGCTTTTGCACCCGCGCCGAGATCGCGCAGGAAATTGCCCGCGCCGGCGAGGCCCAGCACGGGCCCGAGGGGCCGCTTTATCCCGGCACCTGCCGCGCTCTGCCTGCGGAAGAAGGCTTGCGCCGGATGGGCGCGGGCGAAAGCTTTGCCCTGCGGCTGGACGTGGCCAAGGCAGCGGTGCTGACGGGGCCGCTGACCCTCAAGGAGCATGGCCACCTGCATCCGGTGGACCCGATGCGCTTCGGCGACATCGTGATCGCGCGCAAGGACATGCCGACCTCCTATCATCTCGCCGTGGTGGTGGACGACGCCCATCAGCAGGTCTCGCTGGTGACGCGCGGCGAGGACCTGCTGCCCGCCACCCATATCCAGCGCCTGCTGCAGGCCCTGCTGCGCCTGCCCGAGCCTTCCTATGCCCATCACCCGCTGGTGCTGGATGACACGGGGAAGAAATTCTCCAAGCGCGACGGCGCGGTGACGCTGCAGTCGCTGCGCGAAGCCGGCCTGACCCCCGCCGACATCCGCGCCCGGATCGGGATCTAGGACCCGCCTTCGATGAGTTCGCGCAGATAGGCGACGTAATCCTCGAAGGCGCGGCGGCCCTGTTTGCTGAGCCGGACGCGGGTGCGCGGGCGGTTGTCGGCGAAGTCCTTTTCCACCGCGACATAGCCCGCCTGCTCCAGAGTCTGGATATGGGCGCCAAGATTGCCTTCGGTGGCATCGACAAGTTTTCGCAACCGCACGAACTCGATCTGCTCGGTCGCCGGCAGCGCCTTGAGGGCCGCCATGATCTTCAGCCTGACCGGCTGATGGATGAGATTGTCGGGCTGGTCCATCGTCAGGCCTTCCGCATCCAGAAGCCCGTCAGCAGCAAAGATCCCCCGCCCACCAGCGCCATCAGCTGGAAGAAATATTCCCGCAGATAGAAATATGCGACCAGGGTCATGGCACCCACAAAGGCGCCGACCAGGATAAAGCGAAGTCCCATCCAAAGCCCGACGGCGGTGTAGATCGCAGCGAACAGCAACGGGAAATAGGCGCCGATCTCCGCCGGCTTGGGGTGCCAAAGCGTGAACAGGAAGAAGGAAAACAGCCATATGATCCCGAACAGCGCGCCCATGCGCCAGGAGCGTCCGGGGCGGCGGGCATTCTGGCGCGCGCCGATCGCCACGCTGACCGCAGCCCCGATCATGCTGATCGCCATCCACCACCAGCCCATCCACATCCAGGCCGGATGGTCGATTGGAAGCAGGCCTTCGGCGCCATAGCCCAGCAGCCACACCACGCCCCAGACAAAGCAGTAAGGCGCGCTTTGGCTGTAACTGTAAGCCTCGGCGCTGCGGCGTTCGGTGACAGAAGCCTCTTTCAAGGCTTGCACGGCTTGTTCGGCGCTGATCATGGTGCCCTCCTCCCAGTTCCAGAATACTCTGGTCTATAGAGTAATCTGTGTCAACAGGGTTTTCCTCGCCGGATTTTGCGTGTTAATCCCGCGCCATGTCCGATGTTCTGGATCGTCTTTTCGCCACCATCGCCGCCCGCAAGGGCGGTGACGCCAGCCAGTCCTACACCGCCAAATTGCTGGCGGCGGGCGTGGAAAAATGCGCCGCCAAGTTCGGCGAGGAAGCCACCGAAACGGTGATCGCCGCGATTCGCCAAGACAAGGGCGAGCTGGCCAAGGAATCGGCCGACGCGCTTTATCACCTGATGGTGCTATGGGCGGCCAGCGGCATCACCCCGGACGATGTCTATGCCGTCTTGAAGTCGCGCGAAGGGGTGTCTGGTCTGGACGAGAAAGCCAGCCGCAAGAGCTAGGCCTTCTGCTCTTCTTCTTCGGCCAGACTCTTGACCAGATCCAGCATGCGCTTGCGCACGCGGACGTCCTTGATCTTCATGAAGGCCAGGGCGAGCTGCAAGCCTTCGCCGCTGGAAACGAATTCCATCACCGGCGGCGTGCCTTCCGGCTCCTGGCCGGATGCGGCGACGCCCTCATAGAAGAAGTCCACCGGCACGTTCAGAATGCGCGACACTTCGTACAGGCGGCCCGCGCCGATGCGGTTGACGCCCTTCTCATATTTCTGCACCTGCTGAAATGTCAGGCCCAGCAGATCGCCCAGCTTCTCCTGGCTCATGCCGATCAGCATGCGCCGGATGCGCACACGATTGCCGACCTGAACGTCGATGGGATTGGTTTGCTTCTTCGGCACGCAATATACTCAACATCAAATGCGTGCGGGAACTTGCCCCATCTGTGCGCCAGCGCAAACACCTAATTTCCATTCTCAGCCGCGATTGTTATTTACGCGCCAAGATAAACGCGGCAAACGCGCCGGTAACCAAAAGCAGCACAAACACAAGATCGCCAAACCGCGCATAGGGCGTTTGGGGCAATGCGGCGGGAAGGCGCGCATCGACCACGCCTGCCTGATTGAGTGTCAGTGGCGCACGCAACCTTCCCAGAGGATCGATCACCGTGCTGATGCCGGTGTTCGCGGCGCGTGCTATCGGCAAGCCTTCTTCGATGGCGCGGGTTCGGGCGATCAGCAGATGCTGGCGCGGCCCGGCCCATGGCCCAAACCAGGAATCATCGGTGATATTGACGAACCAGCCCGGCCTCGGCCCTTTGGGATCGGTAACGGCATGCGGAAAGATCACTTCATAGCAGATAAGCGCAGTCACCGGCGGGGCGCTGCCGGCTGCCAGCACCTTGGGGCCATCGCCGCTGGAAAAGCCGCCGCCCGTGGTCAGCTTGGTGACCCCGAGACGGCCCAGCATATTGGCGAAGGGGACATACTCGCCGAACGGCACCAGATGGAATTTGTCGTAGACGACAGGCAGCACGCCGCCTGGCCCAAACAGATACAGGCTGTTGTAGAAAGACAGATCGCCGCCCGCCCGCTCGATCCGGTCTGACCCGGTCATCAGGGTCTGGCCGCGCGCCTGAAAGAGGCTGATCTGGTCCAGCGCGCCCGGCGCGCGCGCCACTGGAAAGCCGGTGGCCGCTTCGGGCCAGATGATATGGGTGGGCCTGCCCAGCGCTGCGTTGGCGGGGCTGATGCTGAGGTCCATCAGCTTCTGCCAGTTGCGCAGCATGAAGTGGCGGACATATTTCTCCCGTTGCGGGATATTGGGTTGTACCAGCCGCAGCGAGACACCCGGCACGTCGGTGACAGGCGTGCCGGCGATGCGCCAGGCGCCATAGCCCCACAGCGCAACGAACAGCAGCGCGCAGCCGGCAGGCGCACGCCAGCGCCTGTCCGCCAGCTCCGCCAGGGAGCCGCCCAGCAGGATGGTGAGGAAAGACAGGCCGTACGCGCCCATCAGGCTGGCCGATTGCAGCACCGCAAGCGACGCGCTCCAGCCATAGGCCGACAGATTCCAGGGAAACCCCGTGAAGATGTGTCCGCGCAGCCATTCGGCGCACCCCAGCAGTACCGCGAAGACAAAGATTCGCGCCGGCCCGTCCTGCCAGAAGTAAGCCGCCAGCCCGCAGCCCAGGGCGCCGAACAGCGCCAGCCCCGCCGGCAGGGACACCAGCGCGAACGGCATCTGCCAAAGATGCGCGGCCGGATCGACCATGAAGGCAAAGCCGATCCAGTGCAGGCCGACCAGGAACTGCCCGAAGAAAAAGGCCCAGCCCGCGGCAAACGCGCGGCGTACCGGCCGCGGGGTGGTATCTGCGCCGTCAATCAGCAGCAGCAGCGCGCCATAGCCGATCAGCAGGGCGGGAAAAAATCCCAATGGCGCAAATCCGGTGGCGGAAGCCGCGCCCATGACAAAGGCCAGCAGCAGACGGCGCCAGCCCGTCAGGGCGCGAACCCCACTCCCCATGCGCGCCAGAAAACTCATTCCGCTTTTTCGGGCCACTTGACGCGCAGGCGGCGAACCCGGCGCGGGTCGGCTTCCAGCACCTGGAATTCATAACCGCCGGGATGGGCGATGATCTCGCCGCGCTGGGGCACGCGTCCCAGCAGGGATGTCACCAAACCGCCGAGGCTGTCTATGTCCTGTTCGATGTCCTCGACTCCCAGATCGTATCCGGTCTGGGCCTTGAAATCGTCCAGGTCCATCCGCGCATCGGCGATGACGCCATCGCCGTCCGGCTTGAGGATGACATCGGCCTCGTCATGCTCGTCGGCAATGTCGCCGACGATCTCCTCGATAATGTCCTCGATCGAAACCAGCCCGTCGGTGCCGCCATATTCGTCGATCACCAGCGCCAGGTGGGTGTGGGTGGCCTGCATCTTCAGCAAAAGGTCGAGCGCGCGCATCGAGGGCGGCGCGAACAGGATGGGGCGGCGCAACTGCCCGATGGTGGCGGGTGTCAGGCGATAGGTTTCATCGCGAACGCCGCTGAGCTGCGACAGCACGTCCTTGACATGCACCAGGCCCGTGGGGTCATCCAAGGTCTCGCGATAGACCGGCAGGCGCGAATGCTGCAGGTCGCGGAACATCACCACCAGCTCGCTTAGCTTCATGTTTTCGTCCACCGCGATGATGTCGGCGCGCGGCACCATCACATCCTGCACCTTGAGTTCGCCAAAGCGCAGCAGGTTGCCCAGCATCACCCGTTCCTGGGCCGACAAGGCCGCGGACTCCCGCTCGCTTTCCTCGATCACTTCTTCCAGGCTTTCGCGCATGGCAGCGGACTCGGCATTCTGGCCGGTCAGGGCATGGAAGATGCGCTTGAGCAATGAGGGATGTTCGCTCATGACGCGGCTGCGTAGGGATCGGCTATGCCGAGCCGCTTGAGAATCTTCACTTCCAGCGGTTCCATCACCTTGGCGTCCCCGGCACGCTCATGATCATACCCGGCCAGGTGCAGAACGCCATGCACCACCAGAT
>CANKIV010000030.1 GCA_947482125.1 Alphaproteobacteria bacterium | reverse complement strand
CTGTTTTCGCCTGGTGGCCTGGGACTGGAAACGACCCCGGTCGTCATGGACGGCATCATGTATGTCACGGGCGCACAGCAGGTTTGTGCCCTGGATGCGCGCACCGGCCTTCGCATCTGGTGCGCGCCGCGCGTCTCGGGCCAATCCATGCGCGCGGGCGGCGCGCCTGTAACGCGTCCAGGCGCGCCCGCCGCACCAGCCAATCCGGCCGCTGCATCGCGTCCGTTTGGCGGCGTTGCCAGCGGTGTGGGACCCAATCGCGGTGTCGCCGTTCTGGGCGACCGGGTCTTTTTCGAGACGGATGATTCCTATCTGGTCAGCGTGAACCGGCGCACCGGCGGGGTTGTCTGGGTGGTGCCACTGACCGACCCGAAATTCCCGGGACTTTATTACTCGACCGTCGCACCAATGATCGTGGGAGACCTGGTCGTGGCCGGCGCATCGGGCGGCGGCCCCGGTCCGCGCGGCTTCCTGGTCGCTTTCAAGGCGTCCACCGGCGAGCTGGCGTGGCGGTTCTGGACCATCCCGACCCCGGACGAACCGAACGCGCAAACCTGGAAAGGCAATGCGCTGCGCACCGGCGGTACTGGCGGCGCCGGCACATGGATGACCGGGTCCTACGATCCGGACGCCAAGATCCTCTATTGGGGCACCGCCAATCCCCTGCCCTCCAATGACGGCGATGAGCGCCAAGGGCGGAATCTGTACGCCAACACCATCCTCGCGCTCGACCCCAAGACCGGGAAGCTGAAATGGTTCTATCAGCCCACGCCGCACGATCTGCATGACTGGGATGCGACTGCGCCGCTGGCGCTGGTGGATGCCAGCTATCAGGGCAAGCCGCGCAAGCTTCTGATCCAGGCGAACCGCAATGGCTTCCTGTATGTGCTCGACCGCCTTACCGGCCAGCTGCTGTTCGCCAAACCCTTCGTCAAGAAAATGACCTGGGCGAGCCATATCGGCGCCGACGGAATGCCCGTGTTGCTGCCGGATTATGTTCCAAGCGATGAAGGCCATTTGAAGTGTCCGGCCGTGCGCGGCGCGACCAACTGGTTTTCCACGTCCTACAATCCGGGCACCGGCCTCTATTATGTCATGGCCGCTGAAGACTGCGGCTGGTACCGCAAGACCGGACGCCAGTATGGCCCCAATCCCGACCTGAAGGATCCCGGCAAGCGGTTCCTGCGCGCCCTGAATATTCATGACGGTTCGCTGGTATGGGAAAAGCCCCTGTCAGGCTCCCACGAAGCCAATTATTCCGGCGTGCTTTCGACAGCGGGCGGTCTGGTGTTCGGCGGCGAGACAGCAGGCGGTTTTGCGGCCGTCGACGCCAAGACCGGCAAGACGCTGTGGAGCTTCCCCACCAACGACTCGTGGCGGTCCTCGCCCATGACCTATATGCTGGACGGGGAGCAATATGTTGCTGCGGCGGCGGGCGGCAATATCATCTCGTTCAAGCTGGGTGAAAAATAGGCGCAACACGGTTCTGGCGCAGACAACAACAGTCCATCGACATGGAGGGAAAAATGATTCAACGGCGTGATTTTCTGACCGGCGCGGCGGCAGTGGCGGCCGGTGCCATTTCCATTCCCCCGCTGGCCTGGGCGCAGGAAAAGTCCAAGCTCAAGATTACGGGCATCCGGCTGGTGAAGATCGCGCCGCGCAATCCGCCGCCGGCCTACACGCCGACGCCCGGCTCCTGGTCCACCCAGGGCGTTGAAGTTTCCGCGCCGCCCAACATCTATCCGGAATTCCGTCCAACCCGCAGCCTGTTCGCCGCCAGGAATGTGCCGACCTTCACGGTGGAAGTGACCACCGACAAGGGCATTACCGGCTACGGCAATGGCGGCGCCGGCGGCGGCGCCATTGTGATGGGCCATCTGGCGCAACTGATGATCGGGCGCGATCCCTTCGATATCGAGCGCAACTGGGACATCAACTGGCGGGTCACTGAATCCTACGGCCAGGCCGGCGTGACCATGAATGCCATCTCGGGCTTCGACAATGCGCTGTGGGACATTATCGGCAAGGCGCTGAACGAGCCGGTGTGGCGCTTGCTGGGCGGCGACGCCAAGCCGCGCATCCCGGCCTATTGCACCGGCAATGACACCGAGCAGCATGTCGCCTTTGGTTATCGCCGCGTGAAGCTGGCGATGCCCGCCGGCCCCATACGCGGCGAGGAAGGCAAGCGCGCCAATCTCGCGCTGGTGGCCAAGGCCCGCAAGCTGGTCGGCCCTGACGGCGATGTGATGTGCGATTGCTGGATGTCGTGGGACGAGCAGTACACCATCGAGATGTGCAAGCTGATGGAGCCGTATCGCGTCAAATGGGTCGAGGAAGTCCTCCCGCCCTACGAATTTGAAGGCTTCGGCCGCCTGCGCCGCAAGATCACCTCCACCAACATCGCCACCGGCGAGCATGTCTATGGCCGCTATGGCTTCGCCAAGCTGCTGAAGGCTGACGGCGCATCAATCTGGCAGCCCGATGTCGCCTGGTGCGGCGGCATGAGCGAGCTGCGCAAGATCGGCGCGCTGGCGGAAGCCTTCGACATCGACGTCATCCCGCATGACGGCGGCCGAAACGGGGCGACGCACTGGTCCATCAGCCATGTCAATGCGCCCTGGGCGGAACTGTTCATGCCGCCGCCGGGCGGACCCAAGCAGGTCTATGACATGTTCGAGCAGCAGTATGAGATCACGCGCGGACCCGAAGGCCTCTATATGCATCCGCCCCGCACTCCAGGCTGGGGTCATGGCGATGTGGTGGCGACGCCGGTTTAGAAACGGTCGGGCGGTAAACAAGGGGCACCGCCCGACGCAATCATTACGCCGGCATGCGGAAACGGAACATCCAGCCCGCGTCATCGCAATTGTACATATAGCCGTTCCACAGCTTGGCGCCATGAATGACCGGCGAATCCGTCGGCAGCTGCAGCCGCTCGGTGATCTGGCCGGTGGCCGCGTCGTGCAGGAAGAAAGCGTTCAGGTCCGAGTCCGAGGCCCAGAAATGGGTCTTGGCATCATCGGTCCAGGTCATGTCGTGCGGCCGGCTGCCCGCGGTGGGGATCATGTTCTGTACAATCCAGTTGGTCTTATCGATGACGAAGATCATACGGGCCGGCGGGACTGCCACGTAGAGCAGATTGCCCTTGACCAGAATGCAATGCGCCCCAGTGCCGGCAGGTCCGGCCTGGACATCGTCATTCTGGCGGCCCGCACCCTGCCGGCCTCCCGTGGAAATCGGGGCGCCAGGGACGGGAGGAGGCGGTGGCGGTGCCGGGTAGGCTGGCTTCAGATTTGTACGACGCCCCGGCACATCTGAAACCACCTTGTAGATTTGCCCGGCCCCGGGGGTCGAGTACTTGGCCTTCAGCTTGCCGGTGCGCTCGTCGACCGCAATGATCAAGCGGTTGTAGGTTGAGCCAATCCAGGCGGTGTCCCCGTCGATTGCGATCCCCGAAGCGGAGCGAACGCCCTCGCACATATACTCTCGGATCAGCGAGCCGTTTTGCGGGTTGATCAGGGACGCATAATTCTCCGCCCCCTGATCCATGATCCACATGCCCTCACGGGTAACGTCCAGACCGTTCGGCTTGGTGTGCGGAGTCTTGTAGATAACCTCAACCGCTCCCGAGGCGATGTTGCGCGTGCGAAGGCCCGTCAGGTTCGGAAGGGCTGCTGAAGCCCCACGCGGGAAGCTGACAACGGCGGGCACTGCGGCAGCCATTGCCAGGAGTCGGCGACGGTCGATCATGGTGTTTCCTCTTGCATTTTTTTCTTGAATGAAGCGAACCGATGTTACGACGAAGGTAGTCGGGCGCCATTTGAGCGTCAACGAAGCCCCCGGGCGGTGTAATCCCATCTTTCACCAGATGAGAGAAACGCCTCGATGCGCCGGGTGGAAACCAGCTCGCGGGTGCGCGAGCGCAGGGCACCTTCTTGTGGTCAATGAACGGTGCCGTGCGACTCTTTCTCACTCCCAATGCGTTGAGCAACCTGAGGATGGCACGATGATTTCGTGTTTCGATTGACGGCGGCGTCGCGGGGCGCAACGCCGCTGCTGACCGGACAGGCCGGCGCAGCGACCGCCTGTATCGGCAGTTATACCCCAGCCAACAGCGCGCGGCATAAACCACGGCGAAGGCGTCTATCTGGTGGGTGCGGATGCGGTGACGGGGCCCGCCAAAACCAGATGGTCCGCTATGCGCCAGTAGCGGCCATTCATGGCGCTACGCCCTGGCAATTTTACATTTGACTCGCCCCACCCTACGGCTGGTGTCCCGCCAGCAAGAAAGCTGCCGTAGCTGAAAAACCCAGAAGGGTACGGATAGCGTGGAGGCCGCCCCATTTTACGATCAGGGTGCGGCTATCCGGCGTGGCGGTTTGGGTGGCCATCAGTTTCCTGTTGGTCGGCATTATCCCCAACAGGGTAAACGGCCAGTTGGCCAGCATCAGCATCGCCCCCACGATCCATAGTGGCTCACTGGATTGCCACCACGCCCATCCACCCAGCACGAAGCCGACAACGGCCAGCGAAGACTGCATGGCGAAGCCGCGCTTGTAAGAAGGCTTCCACTGGTCAAGCAGAGCTTGATCACTCAGACCAAGCCGTGCTGGTTGCTCAGCCAAATTGATATAGACCGCCGCCCCGCTAAATAGCGCCGCAGCGGTTAGCGCCAATGAACCTGCAAGCATCTATCATCCCTATTGACAGTTGGCATGTCCGCTTTGCGCCAAAGGCGGACATCAGCGTTGGCGGCATAGGCACCCAGCCAGCGGGCGGCAACTACGCACTAGCGGAAGGTTGCCGAGGTTTTGTCCGACTTGCGATTATAATGGATGGTGACTTGCGACACCTTGCACAGGTCGATGTCATTCCATTCCGCCGAGGAATCGTCATCGTCATAGACAACCTTCATGTCCCAGAGACACTGCTTGGTATTGCGCTTGAAGGTGATTTCGACATCATCGCGATTTTTCAGGATATCCTCTCCCAGCACATCTTCCTCCCAATCGGAGCTGTTGGCCGGCGAGACATAGACTTCAGAGATATCGTAGCCGGTCTGGTTGACCAGCGTGAAATTCTGCTTGCCTTGCGCGAATGCCGAAAGAACAAGACACGGCAGGGCCACGGCCGTGATAGCCGCACCCAGAAATCCATATTTCATTTAAATCCCCCTGCTGAAAGGTCCAGTCAAAGGCGTGGGACGGCAAATGGCAAGTACGGGCGCGCAAGTTTGCCCCTGCTGCGGTGGGCAGGATCGTGACGGGCGGCATTGCCGGGCCGCATCCACCAATTCGCTTGGTGAAAAATGAGTCAGGCAGGTCAAACTGGCCATATGGGGAATATTGGCTAAACTCTTTTAGGACCACAGGAAACGCCGCTTCCCGCCGCGCTCAAGCTGAAGGATACAGCATGTCTGCCAATGACGATTCGAAAGACGCAAGACTTCACTGCGCGAGCCTGCTTCGCGAGGCGGGCTTCGTTACTCTCGCGCATGAACTTGAACACGGCTCCCTCGCGTCCCTCGGCGCGACGGAGCCGCTTTTCGTCCTTTGTGGCCGTGATCGCCTGGCGCCGGTCGCCATCAAGGCGTGGATCGATGCAGCGAGATTATCAAATGTGCCAGACTCCAAGTTGGAGTCTGCCCATCTTGCAATCGAGGCCATGGAGCGGTGGCCTGGAGGGCGCCACTATCCGGACTAATTCGCCATGGCTGCCTTGGGGCAGAAGCGGGCATTCATTGCGCCAGCTTCCGGCCCCTGCATAAACGGAGCACCTTGTCTCGCCGGTGCGCTCCGCGACGACTGGTCCGAACACCAAAATCCGGCTATAAGCCCGGCTGATTTCGTCCGAGCCATCATGAAACGCGTCGATGGCGGAGCCCGATCTGGCGCGGCCAGGAGTGACCATGCGAATTTTCAACACCGCTCTCAGCGCCGTGGTCGGCCTCAGCGCCCTTGTCACCCTGGCCTTCGCCGCGCCGCGCGAGGAACACTTTCAGACCCGACTGTCGCCCATCGCCATGGACCTGCTGACGCGCGACTCCGTTGCCGGCGTTGGCCGCGCCACGGCGGTGCTCAGCAATGACACACTGACACTCAGCGGTGTGTTCGAGGGGCTGCCGTCGGCAGTGACGAGCGCGAATCTGCACCAGGGAATCGCAGTCGGCGCGCGCGGACAGCAGGCCTTCAAACTAGTGGTGTCAGGCAGTCGGCAGGGCGTTATCAATGGCTCGGTGCGGCTCGGCAAAGACCAGGCAGCAGCGCTGCGCAGCGGCCGGATGTACGTCCAGTTGCAGAGCGAAGGCGCACCTGACGGGCATTTGTGGGGATGGCTGCTGCCGGTTTCCACGCCTGCCGATCGATAAGAAAATCAAAGTATCGGGAGGTGCTTGTGAAATTGCACATAACGAAACGTTCTCTCCTTGCCGGAGCCTGCATGACTGCCGGCCTGCTGGCGATGGGGGCCATGGCCAACGGTGTTGTTCAAGGACAGCACACAGAGGCGCAGGCCGCGGCCGGGGCCGAGATTTATCGACAGAACTGCTCGGGCTGCCATCAGCCCGACCTCGCAGGCCAGAACGAAGCCTTGCCGTTGGTCGGCAGCAGCTTCATGAGCACGTGGCGCGACCGCTCCATCGCCGACCTCTACACCCTCACCCGCGGCACCATGCCCCGGGGCGCGCCACGCAGCCTCAGCAACGACGCTTATGCGCAGCTGGTTGCATACATGCTTCAAGCCAATGGGGCGCCATCCGGCGCGCTGCCATTGGACCCGACCTCCGCCACCCGCATCGGAACGGTCGCCACCGGACGCCGCCCGGTGACGCAGGCGCCGGCGCCCTCCGTGGCGTCTGCCACCGCTTCGCGGCCGCGTGATGGCATCGGTGGCTTCCTCTCCAACAGCACCCCGCCGGCGGCGACCAGTGGCCTCACCGTATCGGGGACCCTGAAAAGCTATCGTCCAGTTACGGACGAAATGCTGCGAAACCCGCCGCCGGGCGACTGGCTGATGGCGCGGCGCAACTACGAGGGCTGGAGCTCCAGCCCCCTCAAGCAGATCACGCCCCAGAACGTGAAGGACCTGAAGCTGCAGTGGGTCTGGGCGATGAACGAGGGCGGTGCCAGTCAGGTCACCCCGATAGTCCATGATGGGATCATCTTCCTGTCCAACACGAGCAACACCATCCAGGCCCTGGACGGACGTACGGGAGATCTGATCTGGGAAAACCGCATGGGACCAGTGGCCACGTCCCTTTACTCGGGCACCCGCAGCCTTTCCCTTTACAAGGATAAGGTCTTTGTCGGCACCACCGACGCCCGCCTCTATGCACTGGACACCCGCACCGGCAAAGTCGTCTGGGACGCCGATGTCGGCGAGCGGGGCAAGGGCTACGGCAACGCCGGCGCCATCATGGTAATGAACGGCAAGGTCGTCGCCGGACTGACGGGCTGCAGCCGGTTCGCGCGCACGGGCTGCTACATCAGCGGCTATGACGCCGCCACCGGCAAGCAGCTCTGGAAGTTCTACACTACCGCCCGCGCCGGCACCCCAGGCGGTGACACCTGGAACAATATTCCCGACATGTTCCGCGCGGGGGGCGAGACCTGGATCGCCGGTTCCTACGACCCGGCACTGAACCTGACCTACTGGGGTATCGCCCAGGCAAAGCCCTGGCTGCGCGCCAGTCGCGGGACCGCTGACGGAGCTGCGCTTTACACAAGCTCTACAGTGGCGCTGAACCCCGACACCGGCGAACTCAAGTGGCATCATTCCCATGCGCCAGGGGAATCGCTGGATCTGGATGAGGTGTTCGAGCGCGTGCTGATTGATCTCAACGGCCAGAAAAACCTGTTCACGATGGGCAAGGTCGGCATCCTCTGGAAGCTCGACCGGGTAACCGGGAAGTTCCTCGGCTACAAGGAGACCGTGCTTCAGAACGTCTTCACCAAAATCGATCCCATCACGGGCTTTCCCACCTATCGCGACGACATCATCAACCAGAAGACCAACCAGTGGATCAACCACTGCCCGAGCCAGGAGGGCGGCAAGAACTGGCAGGCGATGAGCTTCAACGCGCCGACCCAGTTGCTGATCATTCCACTCAGCCAAAGCTGCGCCGAGCTTATGGGCCGGGAGATGGAGAAGCAGGAGGGCAATGGCGGCGTCGCGGCCACCATGAAGGTCTATGAGATGCCAGGGACGGATGGCAACCTGGGAAAGCTGGCCGCCTATGACCCCCGCACGATGCGAGAGATCTGGTCCTACCAGCAGCGCGCGCCGTTCTTGTCGGCGGTGCTTTCGACTGACGGCGGCGTCGCCTTCGTCGGCGACTACGACCGCCGCTTCAAGGCCTTTGACGTGAAGACCGGAAAACTGCTTTGGCAGACGCGCCTGGGCACGACGGTCCAGGGGTATCCAGTCAGCTACAGCATTGACGGCAAGCAGTACCTCGCCGTCACCACAGGCCTCGGCGGAGGCAGTCCGCAGAACATGCCCATCACCATGCTGACGGAGGTCAACCGGCCCAACAATGGACAAGCGCTCTACGTCTTTGCCTTACCAGACCCTCAGTGATGGCGATGGGCGTGCCGTGCTTCAGCCGAGCGCTGGCAATAGGTCATCGTCTAAAGGGCTCCGAAGGCGCGAATTATAAGAATCCGCCCAATCGATATGTACGGATGATCTTCAACATTGCCGCACGTGCGCGAACTGCGACGAAGGTGGATTGGTGGGCCCGCCAGGACTCGAACCTGGGACCTAACCGTTATGAGCGGTCAGCTCTAACCAACTGAGCTACAGGCCCTTTCCGAAAGGGGGTATAACAGGATTTGCGCACCTGCAAACGTCCCCGCGCGCCCTGATTTTGCCGCATCGGCCCGCCAGCATCCCCGCCGGATGGGCCTTGAATTTGAAAGAGAAATTGCCATGAAAACCGCGACTTTCGCCCTTCTCGCCGCCGCCTTGTTCCTGGCCGCCGGGCCCGCCTTGGCCGCCGACCTGCGCACCATTTCGATGGCCGGCCACGGCGAGGTGAAAGGGGCCCCCGATCAGGCGCAGGTCAACGCCGGCGTCAACGTCAGCGCCGCCACCGCGGCCCAGGCCCTGGCCGCCAACACCGCCCGGATGCGCACCGTGTTCGCCGCGCTGGAGAAAATGGGCGTGCCCGCGAAGAACATCCAGACCATCAATTTCTCGGTGTCGCCGCAATATACCAGCGGCGCCAACAATGAACGCCCGCGCCTGACCGCGTATCAGGTCAGCAATGAAGTGTCGGTGCGGCTGGACGATGTTTCCAAGCTGGGCGCTGCGCTGGACGCGCTGGTCACGGCCGGCACCAACCAGATGAATGGCATCAACTTCTCCATTCGTGACACCGATCCGCTGCTGCTGAAGGCGCGTGCTGACGCCATCGCCGATGCCAAGCTGCGCGCCGAAACCTATGCCAAAGCGGCAGATGTCACGCTGGGTGCGATCCAGTCGATCAGCGAAGGCGGCAGCGAGCCCCCGCGCCCGATGTACAAGGTGATGGCGATGCGCGCCGACAGCAGCGTGCCGGTGGCCGCGGGCGAGGAAAGTGTCACCGCCGATGTCTCGGTGGTGTGGGAAATCCGCTGAGCAGGCATATATAAGGCCATGAGCAACCCGTTTTTCGAAGCCTGGACCGGCCCCTTCGGCGCCCCGCCGCTGGACCGGATCGCGGCGGAGCATTTCCGGCCCGCCTATGATCGCGCTCTGGCCGAGCATACCGCCGAGATCGCGGCCATCGCCTCCAATCCCGCAGCCCCCGGCTTCGACAATGTCGTGCTGGCGCTGGAAAAGAGCGGGCGGCTTCTGACCCGGGTGGATAGCGTCTTCTCCAACCTCACCTCCTCCAGCACCAACGAGGAACTGCAGGCGATAGAACTGGAGATGGCGCCGCGCCTGTCGGCGCATTGGAGTGCCATTTCCATGCATCTGGTGCTGTTCGCGCGGCTGGACGCGCTGTACCAGAGCCGCGAAAGCATTGGGCTGGACGGTGAATCCTTAAGGGTGCTGGAACGCTATCACCTGGATTTCGTCCGCGCCGGGGCGCAGCTGAAGGGGAGCAACCGCGACCGCCTGGCCGATATCGCCCAGCGGCTGGCGGTACTGGGCACCCAGTTCAGCCAGAATGTCCTGGCCGATGAGGAAAACTGGATCCTGCCGCTCAGCGAAGCGCAGATGGCCGGCATCCCGGCGTCCATCCGCGATGCGGCGGCGTCCAAGGCCGCGGATCTGAAGATCGATGCCGCTTTCGCGGTGACGCTCTCGCGCTCCAGCGCCGAGCCTTTTTTGCAATATGCCGACGACCGCGCCGCGCGCGAACAGCTGTATCGCGCCTGGGTGTCGCGCGGCGACAATCCCAACACCCATAACAACAGCGCCATCATCACCGAAATGCTGGCCCTGCGCGCGGAACGCGCCACCCTGCTGGGCCATGAAAATTTCGCCGCCTTCAAGCTGGCCGACAGCATGGCGGGCACGCCGCAAAAGGCCCGCGCCCTGCTGGAAGATGTCTGGGGCCCGGCCCGCAAACGCGCCCTGGAAGAGCGCGACGCCCTGCAGGAACTGATCACGCGCGAAGGCGGCAACTTCCGGCTGGCGCCCTGGGACTGGCGCTATTACGCCGAAAAACTGCGCCAAGAGCGGTATGACTTCGACGAAGCCGAACTCAAGCCCTATTTCCAGCTCGGCAACCTGATCGAGGCCGCTTTCTATACGGCGCAAAAGCTGTTCGGCCTCAGCTTCCGGGAGCGTACCGACATGCCCATCTATCATCCCGACGTTCGGGTGTGGGAGGTCTTGCGCGAAGGCGAGGTTATCGGGCTCTTCTATGGCGATTATTTCGCCCGCGCCGGCAAGCAGGGCGGTGCCTGGATGTCCAGCTTCCGCGACCAGGAACGGGTGAACGGAAATGTGCTGCCCATCATCATCAACAATTGCAATTTCAGCAAAAGCGACCCCTGCCTGCTGTCCTTCGACGATGCGGTGACCCTGTTCCACGAATTCGGCCATGCCTTGCACGGCCTGCTCAGCCAGGTGCGCTTTCCCCGCCTGTCGGGCACCAATGTGGCCCGGGATTTCGTCGAGCTGCCCTCCCAGCTTTACGAGCATTGGCTGGAAGAACCTGATGTGCTGACCCGCTTCGCCCGCCACCATGAAACCGGCGAGCCGATACCCAAACCCCTGCTGGACAAGCTGCTGGCGGCGCGCAATTACGGCCAGGGCTTCACCACCGTGGAGTTTCTGGCGTCGGCGCTGATCGACATGGATTTCCACACCCTGCAGCCGGGCAGCGACCCTTTGGCCGCGCAAGCCGAGACCCTCACTCGCATAGACATGCCCGAGGAAATCGCCCCGCGCCATGCCGCGCCGCATTTCACCCATGTGTTCAGCGGCGACGGCTATTCGGCGGGCTATTATGCCTACATGTGGTCGGAAGTGCTGGATGCCGACGGTTTCAAGGCGTTCGAGGAGGCCCACGACCCCTTCGATCCCGCCACCGCCCATCGTCTGCACAAATACATTTATGCCTCCGGCGGCACGCGGGATTATGCCACCGCCTATCGCGCCTTTCGCGGACGCGATCCGCACATCGAAGCGTTGCTGGAAGGACGCAGCTTGACCACGCCCGCGGCCTAGCGCGACGCCAACTGGCGCACCGGACCGGACGGTTCGATCATGTGATCGACCACATGCACGATGCCGTTCTTGTCGCGCACATCATAGATGGCGATGTTGGCGGTGTGGCCCTTCTCGTCCATGATCTGAATGTTGGTCGGGCCGTTCATCCGCGCCACCAGCACGCCGCCTTCGGCGGTGCGCAGGCGGGCGTCGCCGCCGGCTTCGCTGATCAACCGCAGCAACGCCACGGAATCATACTTGCCCGGCACGATCAGATAGCTCATGCGCCGCGCCAGGTTGGATTTGGGCTGCTGCCCCGCCGCCGCAAAGGCGGCATTGGTGGGTGCGAAAATGGTGAACTGGCCGTTGGATTTCAGCGCCGCGGCAACCCCGGAAGCCTTGAGTGCTGCCAAAAGCCGACCGTGCATGGGCGAGGCGGAAAGATTTTCCAGGATGCCCCGGTCCGGCAGCATCGCCTGGCCGCCGATCATCGGATTCATGACAGCATCGGAACCGGTTTCGGCCTGCGGCTCGGTGTAATGGCCGGAAACCGCGCCCAACGCTCCGCCAATCATCATGGCGATGCCGGCGGCAAAACCAGCGATTGCGGCGCGTTTCATGGAACTGACCTGCGGAGCCTCGAGGTATTAACGCGAAGAGGCCGCAACTGTTCCGAGCGCTAATCTGATTGGGTTTCCAACGCTTCGCGCGCCATTTCCAGCGCCAGCCAACGTTCCTCGTCCGCATCCTTCTGGCCGCGGACTTCCGCCAGCCGGCCCGACAGATCGGCGAAGCGCTTGGGATCTCTGGCATAAAGCCCGTCTTCCGACAGGTCTTTTTCCAGCGCCACGATGCTGAGTTCCGCCGCCGCTATTTTTTCGGGCAGCACTTTAAGGGCATGGGCATCGGCGAAATTCATCTTGGGGACGCTGGCGCGCGCGCGTTTTTCGGCCGGCGCGCCGGGGACGGACTTGCGCGCCTCCGGACGGACGGGCGCCTGATCGCCGCGCTGGTACAGCATGTCGGCATACCCGCCGGCATATTCGGTGAAGCGGCCATCGCCTTCCGCCAGCACGATCTGGGTCGCAACCCGGTCCAGGAAATCGCGGTCATGGCTGACCAGCAGCGCCGTGCCGGGATAATCGGCGATCACCTCCTCCAGCAGGTCCAGGGTTTCCAGGTCGAGGTCGTTGGTGGGTTCGTCCAGAACCAGGAAATTGGACGGGGTGGCGAACAGCTTGGCCAGCAGCAGCCGCGCCCGCTCGCCGCCTGACAGCACCTTGACCGGGGTGCGGGCCTGCTGCGGCGTAAAGAGAAAATCCTGCAGGTAATTCATCACATGGCGCGGCTTGCCCGCCACCATCACTGTATCGCCGCTGCCATCGGTGACGGCGGCGGCCAGCGACTGTTCGGGATGCAGCTTGCTGCGGTTCTGGTCCAGTTGTGCCATCAACAGCCCCTGCCCCAGCTTCACATTGCCCTTTTGCGGCGCCAGTTCGCCGATCAGCAGCTTCAGCAAGGTGGTCTTGCCCGCGCCATTAGGACCGACAAGCGCGATGCGGTCTCCGCGATGAATGCGCAACGAGAAATCCTTGACGATCTCACGCTCGCCATAGGCAAAGGCGACACCCTTGGCGTCGATCACCTTGGTGCCGCTGCCGGATCCTTCGGCGGCTTCCATCTTGACGTTGCCGAGCTGGCGGATCTGCTCGCGGCGCTCGGTGCGCAGGCCGCGCAAGCGATCCAGCCGGCCGACATTGCGCTTGCGCCGTCCCGACACGCCATAGCGCACCCAGTCTTCTTCGGCGGCGATGCGCCGCTCCAGCTTGTGGCGCTCGGTATCTTCCTTTTCCAGCATGTCGTCGCGCCAGGCCTCAAAAGAGGCAAAGCTCTTTTCCAGCCGGTGTGTCCGGCCGCGGTCCAGCCAGACCGTGACGCGTGACAGGTTCTCGAGAAAGCGCCGGTCATGGCTAATCAGGACCAGCGCACCGCGGCTGCTCTTGAGTTCGCCTTCCAGCCATTCGATGGCGCGCACATCCAGGTGATTGGTCGGCTCGTCCAGCAGCAGGATGTCAGGACGCGGCGCCAGCGCGCGGGCCAGCGCGGCGCGGCGAGCCTCCCCGCCGGACAGTGTGGCAGGATTTTCATCGCCGCTCAGGCCCAGGTTTCCCAGCAGGTAAAAGGCGCGGTTGGGATCCTCGTGCGGGTTCAGTCCCGCCTCGACGTAATCGCGGGTGGTGGCATAGCCGCCAAGGTCGGGTTCCTGCGCCAGGTAGCGGATGGTCGCGCCCGGCTGGGCAAAGCGGGTGCCGCCATCCTGCTCCACCAACCCCGCCGCGATCTTCAGCAGGGTGGACTTGCCCGAACCATTGCGCCCCACCAGGCACAGCCGGTCGCCGGCCCCGACGCTGAGTTCGGCCCCATCCAGCAGGCGCTGGCCGCCGAACTCGACAATAATGTCCTTGAGATGCAAAAGCGGCTTCATCGGCCGCTATGTGCGGCGCGGGCGCGGCCTTGGCAAGTGTTGTTTAGCGGGTCTTGGCCGTCACCATGGCGCCGGGGCGCGACACCATGGGCAGGATCGCCTCGGGCCGCTCGGTCAAGACCTTGCCGTCGAAATCGAACACCCGGATGTCGCGCTCGACCGAACATTGCACCAGGAGACGCTTGCCATTGTCGCTGAACACCACGCCCTGGCAGGCATGGCCCAGTTTTGCTTCGGTTACCGGGGTCAGCTTGCCACCCTTGCCCACCGCGAAGATGGAAAGCTTGCCGAACACGCTGCTGTAATTGGCGGCATTGCGCACCGTGGCCGAGCCGTTGCCGACCACAACGGCGGCATATTTACCATCGGGAGACAGGACAACCGACTCCGGCAAGGCGCCGACTTCATGGGCATCCACGATCTTGCCGCTGCGCGTGTCGATCACGCTGGTGGCACCGACGCCCTTGGTGGTGCTGGGCGTGCCGCCGAAGAAATTGACGAACAGGTAACGGCCGTCCGCCGAGATGTTGCCGCCGTCGGGCTGCACGCCGACGTCAAAATCCGCCACGCGCGAAAGCTGGTCACCATTGATCGCCAGCTTCGTCACCTTGGCGTCGCCGAAACGCAGGGCGTAAGCAACCTTGCCGTCCGGTGCGATGATCACGTCGCGCGGCTCCGCCTTGGCCTCCAGCTTGACCTGTGAGGTCTGGGTGAGCTGGCGGTCCTTGATGGTGAAAAGAGTGATGGTGTCGTCGCCGGTACCCGTGACCAGCGCTACGCTTGCCTTCTTGTTCAGAAAGACCCCGGTGGCGCCGGTGCCGGCCTGCACCGTCTGCAGCAGCTTGGGATGGGTCGGGTCCATCAGGTCGAGGACCGCGACCGTGTTCTGCGGCATCAGCTTGCCGTCAGGACCGAACTGCTGCGGGCAGGTCGCCAGCGCGAAGCTGTAATCGGGGGCCACCGCGATGGCGCTGGGCGGGCCCATCTGGGTGGAGCAGACATTGATGCTGCCGATGATCCGCGGCGCCCGCGTGCTGGAAAATTCCAGCACCGCGACGCTGTCAGGGGTCGGCACCATCGGCAACCCGTCACCGGCGCGCACCTGCTTGCCGTCCTGGCCCGAGATCGCGATATCGGCCAAGGCCGCCACGGGAACCAAAGCCAAAGCTGTTGCCAGAAGAATCGCGCGCATTGCCCACCCCATTTATTGTTATCCAAGTCTAGCGAGTGTGCGGCGCAAAAGAAAAGGGTGAGCCGGAAGAAGCGAAAGGTCCGGTGGACCTTTCGCCCGGCGAACGCCGCAGCGGCGTGCGTT
>CANKIV010000029.1 GCA_947482125.1 Alphaproteobacteria bacterium | reverse complement strand
CATCGCGCAATTGATGGCGGACATGGTGCTGGGGAAAACCAAAGCCATTCCAGCATTTGATCCAGGGAGATTTGCATGAGTGACTTCACAGTGGATCCGGTCATTGCCGGACTGACTCACCAACTGGCTGACTGGCCGCTGTGCCGCGTGTTTCTCTACAACGACGCCCGCTATCAATGGGGATTGCTGGTGCCGCGCCGGGCAGGGGTGATCGAGATGTGCGATCTGTCGCCCGCCGATCAGGTGCAGCTGATGGCGGAAATCGTGAAACTGTCGGGCGCTATCCGCACGCTGCCGGGGGTCGAGAAGCTGAATGTGGGCAATCTCGGCAATATGGTGCCGCAGCTGCATGTTCATGTGGTGGGCCGCCGCAAGGGCGATCCGGCCTGGCCGGGCCCTGTGTGGGGCCATAGCGATCCGCAGCCCTGGCCCAAGCCCGCTGAATCCCCGCTGGCCCTTGCCTTGAAGTAATGCGCCCCTGAAGTAAGAAACGGTTAACCATAAAGTCCCACAGTCCCCTCATGCAGGCAGAAGCCGCAGGGGCAGCAGACCGTTCATCCGTGCTGGCCGCGCTGAAACATGCGGCGGCCGCGACGGGTTCGGATTTCCATTACCTGCTGGGTACCGCGATGCGCGAATCCAGCCTCAAGCCCAATGCACAGTCCTCCACCTCGTCGGCGGCCGGCCTGTTCCAGTTCATCGACCAGACCTGGCTTGGGCTGGTGAAGGAGCATGGTGCCCAGCACGGCATCGGCAATCTGGCGAGCGCCATCACCCGCGATGCCAATGGCCGCTATCGCGCCGACGCGTCGGCCAAACAATCCATCCTGGCGCTGCGCAAGGACCCGCAGCTCTGCGCCCTGATGGCGGGCGAACATGCCAAGTCCACCCAAGGACAGTTGCAGGCCAGCCTGGGCCGCGAAATCTGTGGCGGCGAACTCTATGCCGCGCATTTCCTGGGCCCGGATGCCGCCGGCAAGCTGATCCGGATGGCGGAGAAAAATCCCGGGGCCAGCGCCGCCGCCCAATTCCCGCAGGCCGCGCACGCCAACAAGTCGGTTTTCTATCACGCCGATGGCCGCGCCAAATCGGTGCGCGAAGTCTATGACTGGGCGCTGCGCCAGCCGGGTAGCGAGGGCACCGTGCGCGTCGCGGCCTTGCCGGACCTGACGCCGGCGCCGGTGCTGGAGAAAGCGCGCAACCATGTGGTCACGGCCCAGAGCGACGAAATCCAGATGCTGCTGGCGAGTGTGATGAATTGGCAGCCGCGGGGCGGGCAGGGCCTTTTCGGGGCGCTGTTCGGGCTGGAAAAAAATGCCACGCCGAGTTCGGCGCTGTCATTCAACTCCGGCCTGCTGAGTCTGTTTTCAGACTCGAAGAAGTCTACTTCTTAGACTTCAAGGTTTCTTCCACCCGCGCATCCAGTTCGGCGCACAGGGTCTGTGCCATCTTGTCGTTTGTATCCTGAATTCCCTGGCGGTGGATCACCTGGATGGCGTTGACATGGCCATCCACGAGGTTCAGCGACACCGTCTGGCTGTCCGGCAGTTCGCCGATGAGGCGCGAGAGCGAGCCGGCGACCCGCGCGATCAGCGGAAAATTGAAGGTGGCGGCCTGGCCCTTGATGTCATGAGCGGCACGCATCAGCGCCCCACGGGACGCGGCATCCGGAGTTTGCGCATAACGTGCCCGCGCCGCCATCAGGACTTTCACGTCGTCGGTGATCCAGTCGGCGAATTCTGACTTCAGCGTTTCCAGCGCGCCTTCCGCGCGCTTCATCGCGGCCATGTCGACGCCGCCGAGGCCGCCGCCGACTTTGGCTTTCAACATGTTGGGGGGCATGAAAAGTTCGATCGGTTGCTGGCGGGCCATGGCTTTACTCCGCTGCCTGTTGTTTGGATTCGGCGCGGCGTTCCGGGCCGCGATACTCGTCGACGCCGCGACGGCGGCGGCAAGGGCCGAAATAGACGCTGGTGCGCACGAAGGGGCGGGGATGCTCGATTACCGAAACCAGCCGCGACATCATGGTCTTGACCGAAACCGGCTTGGCGATGCATTCGTTGGCGCCGGCGTCGCGCGCCTGGCGTACCTGATCGATGTGGGTATGTCCGGTCAGCATGATCACGGGCACGAAGGGATTGGGGGTCTGGGGATCAGTGCGGATCTTCTGCACCAGTTCGATGCCCGACATCCCCTCCATCACCCAGTCCAGTACCAGCACGTCGGGATTGGTTTCGCGCAAGCTGGTCCAGGCCTTTTGCCCGCAATCGGCTTCAAAGATGTGCAAGACGCAGAATGCCTGCATGATCGTGGTGACGAGTTTGCGCATATGCGCATTGTCGTCCACGACGAGAACTTTCAGCCGGTCGAAACGATAGCCACTCATCGTCAATACCCATGCAGCCCCGACATGAGGCGCTGTTTGCGCACGTTATATTAATGGGCGTTAAGGCTTGGTGAAGTAACCCAAGTTCCAGGCGGGTTTTCACAAAAAATCAGTCGGAAAACTGCTCCGACAGGATGCGCTCGTCCAGGTTATGTCCGGCATCGTACAGCATGGTCATGGCGATGGAGCGGTCCTCGGCCACGTCCACGGCGATCACGTCGCGCACCTCGAAATCGTCGGCCACCGCGCTTACCGGCCGCTTGACGTTTTCCAGGATTTCGAACCGCACCATGGCGCGGCGGGGCAGCAGCGCCCCGCGCCAGCGCCGGGGCCGAAAGGCCGAAATGGGTGTCAGCGCCAGAAGCGCCGCATCGATCGGCAGGATCGGGCCGTGCGCCGAAAGATTGTAGGCGGTCGAGCCGGCGGGGGTGGACACCAGCACGCCATCGCAGATCAGTTCGGAAATGCGCGGCTTGCCGTCCACCATGATGCGGATCTTGGCGGCCTGGCGGGTTTCGCGCAGCAGCGAGACTTCGTTGAAGGCGCGCGCCTCGGTGATGCCCTTGGCGGTATGCGCCTGCATCTTCAAGGGGTGGATTTCGGCCTTTTCGGCGGCGGCCAGCCGTTCCAGCAGTTCTTCCTGGCGGTACTCGTTCATCAGGAAGCCGACCGATCCGAGATTCATGCCGTAGATCGGCTTTCCCTTGCCGGTGAAGGTGTGCAGCGTCTGCAGCATGAAGCCGTCGCCGCCCAGCGCGACCACGATATCGGCGCCTTCCGGCCCGGCATCATTGTGGCGGGCGCGCATGTCGGCCAGCGCCTGGGCGGCATCGGGTGCGGCAGTGAAATGCAGCTTGGTCATGCTTTGGGAAGGGCCTGTCGCTTTGCTACCTGAGGCCTTGAACCTAGCACACCGGCGCGGGCGTCGGGCAGGGCCTGAAATACAGGGCTGCTATTGCAGCAGCGCGGCGTGGAGTTCGCCATGGCGGTCTGGCGGGTGAAGCCGGCAAAAATCGCGTCCGCCGCCTGTATTTCCGCCGCAGCCAACACCACAGGCAGGCCGCGTGCCTGGCGCGACAGATTGAATACGGTGGGGAAGACCGAGCGGTCGATGCCCGCGGCGCGGCACGACAGGGCCACGGCGCGGGCGCCGCGTTCATAGAAAGCGGGGCGGAAGCGGGCCAGTTCGATATCCAGCAGGCGCGCGAAGGCGAGATCGAACAGGTCCATCTGGCCCTGGCTCAGCACGCGCATCAGGAAACCGGCCTTGAGCTGCCCGCTGGCGGCCATTTTCTCGATCAGCTTCTGGGCGCTGTCGGCCGGCGGATCCTTGGGGCCGGATGGCTCGCTCTTGAGCACCACATGGGCCCTGGACATGGCGGCGTCCACATCCTTGGTCGCCATCTTGTAGTTGGTCTTGATATAGGTCTTCAGGGCATCCGACACCCATTCGCACATATTGTTCGCCAGTTGCGGCGGCAGGTCGGGACGGCGGATCAGCGGCTCCTGCAAGCCCGACAGGGCGCGCGATTTCTGCACCAGCGTTTCATAGCTGGCGCTCGATATCTTGGCGGTGGCATTGCGCACCAGCGCCAGCAGGACGGATTCAGCGTCCGACTTGGCCAGTGCGTCGGTGACGGGAACGCCGATATGGGGACGTCCCGCCACGGCTTCCTGGTGGCTCATGCCGGCTTCGGCGATCAGCCGCAGAACGTCGGATTCGGTCAGCAGCGGAGAATTGATGATAAGCGGCCGCGCCACTTCGATCGTGTCATCCACCAGCAGCAGGATCAGGTCATGGGGCGCGGTGGTGTCTTCGGCCAGGCGCTCTGCCAGGGCGATTCGGATGGCCATTTCCACATCGCGGGTCAGGCGCTTGAGGATTTCGCGCATCAACTCGCGTTCGCGGTTGTTCAGCCCGGAACCCTGGATGCGATAGAGGGACGCGACGGCGAGGTAGATTTCCTCGCGGCTGGCGCCCGATTGTGGATTCATGGCGAGTTGGGCCAGCCGGCCCATGTCACTCATGTCGTGTGCGGTCAGCGCCACGCTATTCCCCTGCATTCTGCCACCCGGACCGCTTTTGCGGCCTTTTCCTTGCATTTTTTATCAGGGCGACCGTTAACAGCCGATTAAGTCTTGCGCCCCTCTTGCGCCTCGGGCCCGAACTGGTGTGCCCTTTTGCGCCATGAACAAGAATAAAAACTTCATTCTGGCGCTGGACCAAGGCACCACCTCGACCCGCGCCATCCTGTTCGACGCCCAGGGCCGGCCTGTGCGCAGCCATGCCATGGGCCTGCGCCAGATTTATCCCGCCAATGGCTGGGTGGAGCATGATCCTGGCGAGATCTGGCAGGCGGCGCTGGCCTGCGCCCGTGTCGTGCTGAAGGGCATGGAGGCCGGCGACGTCGCGGCCATCGGCATAACCAACCAGCGCGAAACCTCCCTGATCTGGGATCGCAGGACGGGAACGCCCCTGCACAACGCCATTGTCTGGCAGGACCGGCGCGGCGCCGGGCGCTGCGCTGCCCTGAAGACGCGCGGGCTAGAAGCGGCCATCACCCGCAAGACCGGCTTGCTGCTTGATCCTTATTTCTCGGCCACCAAGCTGGAATGGCTGCTGGAAAATGTGAAGGGACTGAAAAAACATGATCTGGCATTCGGCACCATCGACAGCTGGCTGATCTGGAATCTGACCCGCGGCAAGGTGCACGCGACCGATGTCACCAATGCGTCGCGCACCATGTTGTGGAACCTGAAGACGCGCGACTGGGATGATGGCTTGCTCAAGCTGTTCGGTGTGCCGCGCGCGATGCTGCCCGAAGTGCGCGAAAGCCGGGGCGACTTCGGACAGTGCGATCCCATGCTGCTGGGGTCGGCCATTCCCATTCTGGGCGTGGCGGGCGACCAGCAGGCGGCCAGCTTCGGCCAGGCCTGTTTCAAGGCGGGTGACGTGAAGTCCACCTATGGCACCGGCTGCTTTGTGCTGGTCAATACCGGCAAGGCGGTGCCGAAATCCCGCAACCGGCTCCTCGCCACCGCCCTGGCGCAAAAGCAATATGCCATCGAAGGCAGCATCTTCATTGCCGGCGCGGTGATCCAGTGGCTGCGCGACGAACTGGGCATCATGGCCGGCGCCCCCGACAGCGAAGCCATGGCCAAACGCGCCAGGCCGGCGGAAGGTCTCTATTTCGTCCCGGCTTTTACCGGGCTGGGCGCGCCCTATTGGAACCCCGGGGCGCGCGGCGCCATCCTGGGCCTGACCCGCGATGTCGGCTGCAATGAGATCGTGCGCGCCGCACTTGATGCGGTCTGCTACCAGACCCGCGATCTGCTGGAGGCGATGCGCCGCGACATGGCGGCGGCGGGTCTGTCGCGCCTGCGCGCGCTGAAGGTTGATGGCGGCATGGTGGCCAATGACTGGTTCTGCCAACGCCTGGCGGACCTGACCGGCTTGCCGGTGGATCGTCCGGTGGTGACCGAAACCACTGCGCTCGGCGCGGCGTATCTGGCGGGGTTGGGGGCGGGGCTGTTCCGCAACCAGCAGGACATTTCCGCCCGCTGGGCGCTGGATCGCAGGTTCCGTCCGGCGATGAAAAAGGCCGAGCGTGAGCGTTTATACCAAGGATGGCTGCGCGCCGTTACGCAGGTGCAATAAGTTTTTCTTTTACGCTGTATACACTTATCGGATTTGGGCCGTTGACTTGAGGACGGACAGGGCATGAAAGTCAGGCCATGTCCGGTAACGCTATCATTCTCGAATCTACCGTGCTTTCCAGCAATCGCCGGAAACCGGAAAGTCTGGCGCGCCTCAAGCAGGCAGCCCGCAAATTGTTTGTCGAGCGCGGCTATGACGCGACCCGGCCGCAGGATATCGCGCGCGAAGCAGGGCTTGGTCACGGCACCTTCTATCTGCACTATCCCGACAAGCGCGCCTGTTTTCTGTCCTTTGTCGAGGATGCGCGCCTGGAGCTGGATTCCCATGTCGGCGCCCAGCGCAGCCCCGGCCAGAGCCTGGAACAGCGAATCGCCGCCACCCTCAATGCCATCTACGATTATTCCGATCACCATCCCGGCGTGCTGCGCGCCGCCATGACCGACGAGGCGGTAATCGATGCCGAAGGCGTTGGGGTGCAATCGCTTCTGATGCAGTGGGGCAGGGAATGGGCGGAGCTGATCCGTGACGCCGCGCGGGATGGCAGCGCCTGCCGCTCCTACAATGCCGACATCATCGGCCAGGCGATCGTGGGGGCCTTGCACCAGACCTGCCGCGAAGCGCATCAGGCAGGCCGTTCCCGCGCCCAGCTGGTGGAGAATCTCACCCGCTTCCTCACCCGGGCGCTGAAGCCGGACTGAGCCGCCTTGCGCCTTGTCAACGGCGCGGCTTGGTCTCTAAACAGCGTCATGGATTTGGCTTCCCTTCAGGAACAGGCGGTGGGTGCGCATCAGCGCGGCCAGTTGGCGGAGGCCGAGCGGCTTTACCTGCAACTGCTGGAAGCCGCTCCGGACGCTTTCGCGCCGCGCCATCTTCTGGGTGTGGTGCGGGCGCAGCAGGGCCGCAACACCGAGGCGCTGGAACTGATCGGGCGCGCCTTGCAGATCAGCCCGGGTGTTCCCGAAGCACTGCTCAATTACGGCAATGTCCTCAAGAACCTGGGCCGCTTCGAGGAAGCCCTGGCGAGTTACGACCGGGCGCTGGCGGCGCGCCCCGATTTCGCCGATGCGCTGTTCAACCGCGGCAATGCCTGCCGCGAGATGAAGCGCCCGGCCGATGCGGTGGCGAGTTATGACCGGGTGCTGGCGCTGCGGCCCGATCATGAGGGCGCGCTGGTCAATCGCGGCAACGCGCTGCACGAACTGAAGCGCGAGGACGAGGCGCTGGCCAGTTTCGACCGCGCCCTGGTGAAAAACCCGAACAATGCCGAAACCTGGAAAAACCGTGGAATTACCCTGCGCGTCCTCACGCGCTTTCCGGAGGCGCTGGCCAGTTTCGACCGCGCCCTGGCGCTTAGGCCCTTTGATGCCGAACTGCTGAACTATCGCGGCCATGTGCTGTGTGAAAGCGACCGGGTGGCGGAAGGCTTTGCCGCTTTCCGGCAGGCCGCGCAGCATCGCACCGTTGCGCCGGCGGATGCACCGGTGCAGCGCAGGCGCCACGACGCCGAGCAGCAGGCTTATCTGGGGACGCGTGCGCGGGTGGACGGGCCGTTGTTCCTGGATGGTGGTGAAAAACTCAGCGGTGCCGCAATCAACCCCGCCAATGCGCAAAAAGTCTCGGCGGAGTGGCGCGCCAGCAATTCGCAACTGGTGGTGATCGACAATCTGCTGACGGCGGAAGCACTGGCGGCCATGCGGCGCTTCTGCCTGGGCTCCAACGTCTGGCGGCAGACCTACAATGACGGTTACCTGGGCGCTTTTCCCGAGCACGGCTTCGCCGCGCCGCTTCTTGCCCAGATTGCCGACGAATTCCGCGCCATCTTTCCCGCCATTTTTGGCGGCCATCCGTTGCGCTATCTCTGGGCTTTCAAATACGATTCCAGCATGAGCGGGATCCAGATCCATGCCGACGAGGCCGCGGTGAACGTGAATTTCTGGATCACCCCGGACGAGGCCAATCTGGACCCCGAGCATGGCGGGCTGGTGGTGTGGGACAAGGCCGCGCCGCTGGACTGGGATTTCGACAAATACAATGGTGACGTGGATTCGCCCCGCGCTTTCCTGAAAAGCGCGGGTGCGAAATCGGTGACCGTGCCGTACCGCGCCAACCGGGCGGTGATTTTCGACTCCGACCTGTTCCACGAAACCGACACGATCCGCTTCAGGGACGGTTACGAAAACCGCCGCATCAACGTGACCCTGCTCTATGGCCGGCGGGACAAGGGCTAGCCCTTGCGGCCCTTCGCATCGGCGCCGACATGGCCGGTATATTTCGGGCCATTGACCTGCACCACGAACCCGTCCGGGTCGGTGAATTTGAAGGACTCGTCATCGCCGCGCGAGTTGGGCGTCTGCGACAGGCCGCGCGTCTTGAGCTTGGCGTGCATCGCCGCGGCATCCCAGCCTTCAAGCCCGAAGTCGAAATGATCCAGGCCCGCCGGGCCGGGCTTCTGTTCGATGCCGAAGAAACTGTTGCCGACGCTGAGGATGTGGATGGTGTCGGACTGCTGCGCCAGCTTCATGCCGAAAAGCTCCTGGTAGAAAGTGGAGGTCTTTTGCAGGTTGGGCACTTTCACCGTGACGTGATTCAGGCTGATCGCCTTCAGGCTGGGCGCGGCCTTTGCTGGTGCAGAGAGGGCGGCGGGCATGGTCGCTGCGGTGGTGGCCAATCCCGCCAGGGTGGCGGCGAGCTGACGCCGGCTGAGCACTCCGCGTTCGAAATCCGACAGCATTTTTTCGACAAGAATTTCCATGGCCCGTTTCCCCTTTTTGTTGGACGTCCAGCATAGTTCGCCGCGGCGGGACAGGAAACCGGCTAAAGCACGCTTAAATTTGTCCTTGAATTGCGCCGATTACAGCACCGCGATGGTAACAGGCGACCTTTAGTGTGGTGTCCAGGCCAAATGGGGCGGCAATGGACGATCCGGACGACAAGGCTAAGCTGTTGACAGCCGCGCGGGCGCTGCTGGCGCGCGGGGAAGCGAAATTTTCCATCGCGATGCTTTGCGCCGAAGCCGGCGTTCCGCGCGCGGAATTCCGCACACATTTCACAGGCAAGGCGGCTTTGCTGACGGCGCTTATGGTGCCCGAGGCGCTGCCGGTTGCAGCCTCTGGGGCGGCGCAAGAGCCGGGTGTTTCATCACCCGATGCCTGGCTGGAGCGCCGCCTCAGGGTCTTCGAGCGCGCCCTGAATGCGCTGGAGGTGAGGGTGGATACGGCTGGCCGTGACCAGGCCCGGGCCATTGCCGCGCTGGAGGAGAAACTCCTGGCCCTGGGTGCGGCGGCGCAGACAGAATCTGCGGCTCCGGCGCAGCCGCAGGATTGCCAGGCGCTTCCGGAAGCAGCCCAGGAGGTGATCGCCGCACCGCTCCTTCCACCTCTGGAGCCGGTACCCGCCGCTTTTATCTCGCGCGCGGAAATGGCCGATGTGCTGCAGGCCGCCCGCAGCAAGGCCCGTCCGGCACCGGAAGTCCCCGCGCCCCGCAATAGCGCACGGTTGCGCTGGCTGGCCATCGGCGCGCTCTCGCTGGCGACATTGTTTCTCTGTGCCGGCCTCACATTGGGCGATACCGCCCGCGCCACCGCGACCGACCTGGCCGGCAGCGGCACGGCGCACCGCCGCATGGCGCCGGCCGGGCTGGCGCGCACCATCGCGCTGGCCGATGCGGGGGACGCCCGGGCCCGGACCATGCTGGCCGTGGCTTACCTGCGCGGCGCTGGCGTTGCCGGTGACGCCATGGCCGCCGCCCGCTGGAGCGCGGCGGCGGCGCGGGACGGCCATCCCGTCGCGCAATATTTGCTGGGATCGCTGTACGGGCAGGGCGCGGGCGTCTCCGCGGATCCGGTCCGTGCGTTCGATCTATTCGCCGCCGCCGCGGCGCGGGGCAATCTCAAGGCGATGCACAATCTCGCCATCGCCTATGCGGAAGGAAACGGAACGCCGCGCGACGAAGCCAAGGCGGCGCAATGGTTCGCCCGCGCCGCCGCGCGCGGCTATGTCGATTCCGCCTTTGACCTGGCGGTGTTCTATGAGCGCGGGCTGGGCGTGGAGCAGGATTTGAAACAGGCTCTGACCTGGTATGGCATTGCGGCGCTGGCGGGCGACGCCCCGGCGCGGGCGCGCGCCGATTTTCTAAAGGGCCAGATCAAGCCCGAGGAGGCGCTGATGGCCGCCAGTGCGGCGCGGGCCTTCACTCCCTTGCAGGCAATGGAATCGGCGAACCGTCTCCCGGCGCTTTAGGCGCCTTGTTCTGCTGGCTGCCGTAATGGCGGGCCCAGACCTTGGTGAATTCCGCGCCAAGAAGGAAAATCTGCGCCGAATAATAGACCCAGATCAGCAGCACGATGATGCCGCCCGCCGCGCCATAGATATTCGCGGTGATGAAATTGGCCAGGTAGTAACCGATCAGGGTCTGGCCGACCTCGAACAGGATGGCGGTGCCAACCGACGCCACCAGCACGTCGCGCCATTCCAGCCGCCGGTTGGGCAGAAGCTTGTACAATCCGGCGAACAGCAGCGAAACGATGGTGAGCGAAATCCCCATATTGAGGACGCCGATGACAAGATCGGAAAACTCGCTGATCCGCTCCAGCAGCCGGCCCAGCATGCGCACGCCGGTGGCGATCACCATCGACAGCAGCAGCAAGAAGCCCAGCCCGATCACCAGGGTCAGGCTCATCACCCGGCCGCGCAGGATCTGGTAAAAATAGGATTCCTTGCGCGGCGCCTTCCAGATCACGTTCAGCGCGTCTTCGATTTCGGTGAAAAAGCCGGATGCCACCACCACCAGGGTGGTGATGCCGATCACGCTGCTGGCCAGTGTATGCTCGCCACCGCGCACATGCAGGATGGCCAATTGCACAAGGTCGGCGCTTTCCGCGCTCATGATCCGGCGCAGCTGGTAGTGGATGGCGCCGCTGGCGGCATCCTGTCCCAGCCCCAGGGCGGCGATGGCGGTGGCGATGAACAGGACCGGCGCGATGGCGGTGACGGCGTAAAAGGCGATGGCCGCCCCGCGCGTCAGCGCGTGATCGTCGATAAAGGCTTCGATGCCCTCCTTGAACAGGGCCCAGGCCGGGAAACGCATGCCTTTTCACGACTCGGTGGGTTGGGTTCCTGCGGTTCCCAACGTAGCAGATCACCCGAAAGTTTCACTTTTTGCAGGAAGCCCCACGCCGGTTCAGGCGTTAGCCCATGGGGAAGCCACAAGTTAAGTGATTGATTTATCATGGCCGTTGCAGAACATGCCCATATAACCCGGCTGAAATCGGCCTTTGAGGGCGCGCGCAGGCGCGTCGCTGACGATTTCCGGGGCTTCCGCTTCACCTGGAACGGTTTCTTCAAATGGAGCGGCATCACCCTGCTGGCCTTCCTCGTCGCGGTCATTGTCACCCTCTATTTTCTGGACTGGAACCAGATGCGGGGGCCGATCAGCCGCTACCTGTCGGAGCGCGCCGGGCGGGAGGTCCGGATCGACGGCAATCTGGCGGTCAAGCTGTTCACGCTGCAGCCCGTCATTGATGTGGGCGGCCTCTATATCGGCAACCCCTCCTGGGTCGGCCAGAAGCAAGCCGCCAAGGTAAACCACGCGCGGGTCGAACTGCGCCTGCTGCCGCTGATTTTCGGCAACCTGATTCTGCC
The DNA here is from genome assembly GCA_947482125.1 of Alphaproteobacteria bacterium. Taxonomy (GTDB): domain Bacteria; phylum Pseudomonadota; class Alphaproteobacteria; order Micropepsales; family Micropepsaceae; genus Rhizomicrobium. The sequence continues at coordinate 3,965 of CANKIV010000029.1, read as the reverse complement.
GCTGGTGAAATTCGACCAGCCAGAGGTTCTGGTGGTGCGCGATGCCTCGGGCCGCACCAACTGGGATAGCGGCGGCGTCAATCCGAACAGCTCCTGGCACCTTCCCCCGATCAAGCGGTTCCTGGTGAGCAAGGGCCATTTGGTGATTGAAGATGCTGTGCGCAAGCTGCGGTTCACCGGCACGGTCTCGTCGGAAGAGACGCGCGCCGGCGGCCGTGCCGCCTTCAGCCTGACCGGCGACGGCACGCTTAACAAGAACAAGTTTCTCGCTGACGGGAAGGGCGGCCCGCTGCTGAATGTCGATGCCAGCAAGCCCTATGCCTTCACCGCCGACGTCCGGGCGGGGGAAACCCATGCCGTCGTCGACGGCTCCATCACCCAGCCTTTCCATCTCGACCGTTTCAACGCCAGCATCGATGTCAGCGGCCCCACCCTGGCGGATCTGTATTTCCTGACCGGCCTGGTGCTGCCCAGTACGCCGACCTATCGCCTCAGCCTGGCGGTGGAGCGCGAAGGCGAATTCTATCGCCTCAATGACATCAAGGGCATGCTGGGTTCCACCGACATCACCGGCAACCTGACGGTGGACGCGTCGGGCGACATTCCCGCGCTGGGCGGCAAGGTGGCTTCGCGGGTGCTGCGCTTCGAGGATCTGGGCGCGGTGATCGGCGCCGGCAAGAACGCGCCGGTCCCCACCAGATATCTGCTGCCTGAAACCGTGCTGCACACCGAACGGCTCCGCCAGACCAATGCCGAAGTGGACTACAGCGCCCTCTCCATCAGCTCGCGGGACTTTCCGCTCACCAGTCTGGACACCCATATCAGCCTGCAGGGCGGTGTATTGAACCTCAAGCCGCTGACCTTCGGCTTCACCCAGGGAAAACTTGTGGGGTCGCTGAAAATCGATGCGCGCAAGGACGTGCCGGTGACGTCGGTCGATGCGCGGCTGACCGACCTGAAGGCCGAGAATTTCATCAAGGGTGGCGACAAGCCGATACAAGGCATGCTGGAAGCCCGCGCCGTTCTGACCGGCACGGGAAGTTCGGTCCATGCCGCCGCCTCGAGCGCTGACGGCACCCTGACCGCCGTGGTGCCCAGCGGAGTCATGCGTCACAGCCTGGCGGAATGGACGGGCATTGACGTCTTCACCGCGCTCAGCCTCAATCTCAGCGGTGACACGTCCAATACGCGCCTGCGCTGCGCTGTGGCGTCGTTTGGTGCGAAGAACGGCATTCTGACGTCGCAGCAGTTCATCATCGATACCGATCCGGTGCGGATCGAAGGCGGCGGCACCATCAACCTGCGCGACGAAACCCTGGATTTGCGCATTCAGGGCAAGCCCAAGGACTTTCAGCTGGTGCGCTTGCGCGCGCCCATCACCCTGAAGGGATCGCTGGGCAATCCGGTGCTGGGCGTGGATGCGGGCAAGGCGGTGGCGCAAGGCGGGATCGCGGCCGCGCTCGCATTCCTGTCGCCGTTGGCGTCGATCTTCGCTTTCATTGATCCGGGCCTGGCGAAGGACGCCAATTGCGGTCCACTGCTGGCGGGCGCCAAGGCCAGGGGAAATCCGGTAAAGGCTTCGGCGGTGCGCAACGCAGCCATCCCGCGTAAGTAGATGGCTGCGGAAATCAAGCCCGGTTTTTCCAATTTATCCCTTGCGGTTCGGCGCGCTTGGCCCATCTTTCGGCGCGGGTATTCGCCCTGTGGAGGAGCGTCATGACAATTTTCAGACATCTGCCGAAATTCCTGGCCGCGATCGGGGTTGCCGTCGCCCTGGCCGGCTGCGGCGTCAACAATATTCCCACCAAGGATCAAACTGTGAAAGCCGCCTGGGCCAATGTCCAGGGCACCTACCAGCGCCGCAATGACCTGATTCCAAACCTGGTCGCCACCGTGCAAGGCTATGCCGCGCAGGAAAAATCCGTGCTGATCGCGGTAACCGAAGCGCGCGCCAAGGCGACGCGGGTCAACATCGATGCGTCGTCCATTACCGATCCGGCCAAGTTCGCGGAATTTCAGCAGGCGCAGGACAAGCTGTCGGGCGTGCTGGGCCGGCTGATGATGATCACCGAGCAGTATCCGGACCTCAAATCCAACCAGAACTTCCTGGCGCTGCAGTCGCAGCTGGAAGGCACCGAGAACCGCATCGAGATCGCGCGCCGCGATTACAATGCGGCAGTGCAGGACTATAACACCGAGCTTGTCACCATTCCCGGCTCGCTGTGGGCGGCGACCTTCTACAAGTCCTACAAGCAGGCGACACCGTTTGCGGCTTCGGCTGCGGCCCAGACCGCGCCGGTGGTCAGCTTCCCCGGCGCGGCGAGTACGGCCCCGGCGCCAGCGCCCGAAGCGGCGCAACCCGGCACGACGAAGCCGTAGCGCCAGATGCGGTTTCTTGCCGCCGCTTTTGCAGTTCTTTGCCTGATCACGCCCGCCGCGGCGGCGCCGACTTTTCCGGCGCTGACCGGGCGGGTGGTGGACAATGCGCAGGTCCTGTCGCCTTCCACCGAAGCTGGCCTGACCGCGAAGCTGGCGGCGCTGGAAGCCAAGACCTCGCGCCAGCTGGTGGTCGTCACCCTGCCGTCGCTGCAGGGCTACGAAATTTCGGCCTATGGCTATCAGATCGGGCGCAGCTGGGGCATCGGCCAGAAGAAGCTGAACAATGGCGTGCTGTTCATCATCGCCCCCAAGGAACGCGCCACCCGCATCGAAGTCGGTTATGGGCTGGAGCCGATCCTGACCGACGCGCTGTCGTCGGTGATCATCCAGAGTCGTGTGTTGCCGCAATTCCGCAAGGGCGACTATGACGCCGGGGTGACAGCGGGCGCCGACGCGCTGATTGAGCAATTGTCGCTCGAACGTTCGGAAGCCGAAGCCCGGGTTGCGGCGGCGGCCAAGTCCGGCAGCCAGGAGGGGGATTTGCCCGACTGGCTGGTGTTGCTGATCTTCCTGGGCATATTCGGATATGTGTTCTTCCAGTCCTGGGCCCATCCGGGACGGCGCGGGGGCGGCGGTGGTGGCAGGTCCGGCGGTGGTGGGGGATGGTCGGGCGGCGGCGGATGGTCCGGCGGTGGCGGTTTTGGCGGTGGCGGCGGCGGCTTCGGCGGCGGCGGCGCCTCGGGACGATGGTGAGAAAACGATGCTGACAAAATCCGATTCTGCCCGTATCGAAGCGGCAATCGCGGACGCCGAAAGCAAGACCTCCGGCGAGATTTTCTGCGTGCTGGCGCGCCAGGTTTCGCGTTACCGCGAAGTGCCGCTGCTGTGGGCGGCGCTGGCGGCGTTCGTCGTTCCGCCCGTTCTGGTGATCGTGTTTCTCAAGCGGCTGGCGCTAGCCAGCATCTTCAGCAGCTGGACCGAGGATTCCGCCCGCGCCATGCAGGAGCTGATCCTGCGCGGGCTGACGACCTATGCCGTCGTGCAGTTGGGCGTGTTCCTCTGCGTGGCCATTATTATCGCCTTGCCGGGCATCCGACGGGTGATGACACCGCCGGCTCTCAAGCGCTACCGCGTGCGTCAGGCGGCGCGGCGGCATTTCGCTTCGGCGGGCGCGCGGCTTTCCAAGGACGAACCGCATATCCTGATCTTCGCCTCATTCGGGGACCGCAAGGTGGAGCTGGTGGCGCATGCCAATATCCACGAAATCGTCGGCGAGGGGCCGTGGAACGAGGCGATTGCGGCGGTGACTGACGCCATGTCAGCGGGCAGGCCCGCCGACGGCTTCATCAAGGCGATCGAGACCTGCGGCGCGGCGCTGGAAAAGCATTTCCCGCCCCAGGCTGCGCCAAAGAACCGGTTGCCCAACACCATTCTCGAGACCTAAACTTCGCGCAAAATCCGTTTGTTATTTTTTGGGGGGATCATCCATGACCATGAAATATGCGCTTTCCGCGCTGTGCCTGCTTGCCACGCCTGCTTTGGCGCAGAATGCCATGAAGGCCGACACCATGCGGGTGGTCCGCCTT
>CANKIV010000028.1 GCA_947482125.1 Alphaproteobacteria bacterium | reverse complement strand
TTCGTCGGCCTGGCGCTTCATCCCGCCCATGACCGCGAAGTAGCGCACGACGCCACCGCGGCGTTGCCCTTTGCCGACGCAACCATCGCCAAGGTGCAGGCGCAGGACGTGCTCGAGCACCTGCCGCTCGACAGGGTGCCCTTTGTGCTGGACGAGATTTACCGGGTGCTGAAGCCTGGCGGCGTCTTCCGGCTCAGCGTGCCGGACTATCGCTCTCCGGTGATGAAACGGCGCTCCATTTACGATGCGCGCGGCCGGGTGACCGGCGACCTGCTGATGGGGGCGACGCCCTATTTCGACGACACCACAGGCGACGCCAGGGTCCGCTTCAGCGAGGACGGCCATGCCCATGTCTGGTTTCCCCGCTACGAGCTGATCACCCACCTGATCCTGAAATCCGAGATCCGCAAAAGCGGCGAGATCAAATTCTATCAATGCTTCCTGGACGACCACACCTACCTTTGCGAACCGGTCCCCGAAAACGAGATGTACGTGCAGCGCGCCGCGCCGCACGACAAGCGCGCCGGCGGCGCGCCGATATCGATCGTGGCGGATTTCACGAAATAGCCCCGGGCGCGGGGCCGCCCCGGATTTGCCTCGGTTGAATGGGAACAGTAGAACCTTGCGCGCCGGAACGCTGGTTCCCGCAGTCTTTAGGAAGCCCGACCCCTGGCCCGTCACAAGCAATCCCTCGCCCATATCGCCTATTTCGTGACCATCCTGATCAAGGGCATTTTCGGCCTGCTGGAAGTCACGCTTGGCCTGATCATCGCCGTGACCGGTTCGGAGCGGCTCCATGCCCAGATCCTGGCCTGGACCGATCCCGCCCTTTATGAGGGCGGCCAGTCGGAACTGGCCGAGACATTGCGCCATGCCGCCGGCGTGCTGGTGCAGTCGCAAAGCTTCATCACTCTGTATCTGCTGGTCCATGGCGCACTGAAGATGGCGATCACCATCACCTTGCTGCGCGGCCGCGGCGTCTGGATATTCCCCTTCGCCAGCGTCATCCTGCTGGGGTTCATCGGCTACATGACCTACGAACTCAGCGTGCACTGGTCCAATGTGCTGCTGGCACTGGCGCTGCTGGATACTGTCACTGTAGCTCTTGTGATCAATGAATGGCGCACATGGAAAGAGCATCACCATCCTGCCATCCGAGAAATCAAGCAGGAACTCACCCACCACTAGCGAGGGGGCCCCGCGGATTTCAGCTCCCGCTGGTCAGGCCTGTCGGCGGGTGACCGGCTGGACGCCGGCAACCTTTCCAAGCTGAAGGACGGCGACCGGGTGAAAATCGAACCCGCGACTTAAGGCCACGCTTTAAGGCAAGTCGACCATGGTGATGCTGCCTGCAGTGATCTGCGGGATCAGCAGCCGGTTGCGCTTGGTGTCATAACCGATGGCCGCCGGCACCGATATTTCCTTTGCCACTTCCGTCACCTCGCCCGTGGGCGACACCTTGTAGATATTCTTGCCGATCTGGCTTGCCGCCAGGATGCTGCCATCCGCCAGCGGCACCAGCGCGTCGAACTGGCCGGTCGGAAGGGTCTTTTCGCGGATCAGCCGCCCCGTCACGGGGTCGCGGAACGAGATGTTCACGCCGCGCCCGCCATGTACCACGTTGCCGTCCGGCATGACCGCCACGCCATTAGGCTTCTCCATCACATCGTCGCGAGGCTGCAGCAGCGAAACCTGGCCCGCGGGCGAGACCTTGATGACGGTGCCGATCTGGCCGCCATTATCACTGATGAAAGCGGTGCCGTCGGCGGTCACGTATATGTCATTGGGGCGGTTGGCGCCCGGCAAGAGGACTTCGCCGCGCGGCGCGCCGGTCTGAAGGTCAAATTTGCGCATATGGGTGATATCGGCCACCCAGATCATGCCGTTGCGGATGTAGATGCCCAGGGGATCGATCAGGGTGACGCCGTTCTTGCCGCCCTCGATGAATTTCAAATTGGTGATCGCGCCATCGGGCGACATCAGCGAGATATAGCCGTTATTCTCCGGACCGCGCGTGCTCAGGTTGGAGATGATGTAACGGTCATTGGTGGCGTCATAGCGGATGCATTCGGAGTTGGTCAGCCCGATATTGGCGAAGACCCTCTGCTTGGCAACGTCGGCGGTGGATGGCACGGCCTGGGCAAAAGCGGCGCCGGTCAAGGACAGGCTGGCGGCGGCGGCCAGCAAGGTCAGGCGAATGGACGTCATGGAAAATCTCCCCTCAGGTCAATGGCCCAAAAATTACTATGCGGATCGTGGCATTTGCGTGGCGCTCAAACCAGCTTGTGCTCGGCGGCGATGGGCCCGCGCTTCAATTCGGCCTGCAGTTGCGCGATGTCCAGCACCTTTTCCCAGCGCGCCACCGCCAGGGTGGCGACGCCATTGCCGATGATATTTGTGATGGCGCGGCATTCGCTCATGAAGCGGTCGATGCCGACAATGGTAGCCAGCGCCACCATGGGAATGGCCGGCACCACGCTGAGGGTGGCGGCCAGGGTGACAAAGCCCGCGCCGGTGACGCCGCTGGCGCCCTTGGAGGTCAGCATGGCGACCAGGAGGATGGTCACCATCTGCATGGCCGTCAGGTCGGTGTTAGTAGCCTGGGCCAGGAACAGGATGGCCAGGGTGATGTATATGTTGGTGCCGTCCAGGTTGAAGCTGTAGCCGGTGGGGATCACCAGGCCGACCACGGCAGGCGGTGCCCCCAGCCGCTCCAGCTTCTCGATCATCTTGGGCAGCGCCGGTTCCGAGGATGACGATCCCAAAGTGATCAGCAGCTCCTCGCGGATATAGGACAGGAACCGCCATAGCGAAAATCCGATCAGCCGTGCGATCGTTCCCAGCACGATGGCCACGAACAAGAGGCAGGTGATGTAGAAGCAGGCGACCAGCGTCCCCAGCGGCAGCAGCGAGGCCAGCCCATAGCGGCCGATGGTGAAGGCCATGGCGCCGAACGCGCCGATCGGCGCCAGCCGCACCACCATGTGAATGATGCCGAAGAATACCTTCACGATCTTTTCCAACCCACCCGCCACCGTGCGCCCGGCCTCGCCTAGCTTGGTGCAGGCAAAGCCGAACAGGATGGCGACCAGAAGGACCTGGAGAAGGTCGCCGCCGGTCAAGGCACTGAAGAAGGTGTCAGGAATAATGTTAAGCAGATGGTCGGTGATGCTCTCGGCGTGAGCGCGCTTGACATAAGAGGCGGTGACCGACGGGTCCAGGCTGGCGGGGTCGATATTGAAACCGGCTCCAGGGCGCACGATCTCGCCCACTGTCAGCCCGATCACCAGCGCCAGGGTGGACACGACTTCGAAATAGATGATGGCCTTGCCGCCGATGCGGCCGAACTTCTTCATGTCGCCCATCTGGGCAATGCCCAGCGCCACGGTGCAGAAAATCACCGGCGCGATCACCATCTTGATCAGCTTGATGAAGGCGTCGCCCAGGGGCTTGAGGGCCGCGCCGGTTTCCGGCCACAGCGCGCCGACCAGAAGGCCCAGCACGATGCCGATCAGCACCTGGATATAAAGCGTTCCCAGCAGGCGTCGTGTCACGGCGCGATCCCCTTTGACCGGTGCCCCCGGTCTTTCGCTCTCTTTAACATAGTTTGGCCAGTGGGATAGCTGCCGGCCTGTCGCCCGGGAACGGTGTTTTTGGGCAGCGTCCCGGGCAGCGCTCGGCTAGGCCCCCCTTGGTATCCCCGCTGGCCAATTCCGGGGTTTTGCAGCAACCTGTAGAGACAATAAACAAAAGGGGGCCATTCATGGGACAGGGCGAGCGCAAGAAAATTCCCGCAGAAGCGGTGGAATTGTACACGCGCTATATTCACGGCGAAGTCAGCCGCCGCGCCTTTATGAACGGTGTGAAGCACTATGCTGTCGCAGGCCTGACCGCTACGGCAATCATCGATGCGCTGATGCCCAACTACGCGCTGGGACAGCAGGTTTCCAAGACGGACGAACGGATCAAGGCAAGCTATGAGACCATCCCCTCGCCCAATGGCCATGGGACCGTACGGGGCTATTTCGTGCGGCCGTTCAGCGCCGATACGCGCAGCGCCACGCCGGCAAAACTGCCCGGCATTATCGTCATCCATGAAAATCGCGGTCTAAACCCCCATACCGAGGATGTGGCGCGGCGCTTCGCCCTGGAGAACTTCCAGGCCTTTGCCCCTGACGCGCTTTCATCGGTCGGCGGCTATCCCGGCGACGACTTCAAGGGCGGTCAATTGTTCAGCAAACTCGACGCCGCCAGGAGGACCCAGGATTTCGTCGCTGCCGCGCAATGGTTGAAGTCGCGGCCGGACAGCACCGGCAAGATCGGCGCCACCGGCTTTTGCTTTGGCGGCGGCATGGCCAATACCCTGTCTGTATTGATCGGCGCGGACTTGGGCGCCGCCGCCCCCTTTTATGGTGGCCCGCCCGCTGCGGAGGATGTGGCGAAAATCAAGGCGGCGATTCTCGTTCACCATGGCGCCCTCGACAAGGCGGCTGTGGAGAGATGGCCTGCGCATGAAGCCGCGATGAAGAAAAACAATGTCCGCTACGAAGGTCATATTTATCCGGACTCCGTTCACGGCTTCTTCAACGACGCCACGCCGGAGCGCTACAACAAGAGTGCGGCACAGCAGGCGTGGATCCGTACCATTGAGTGGTTCAACCAGTATCTTCGCACATGAACGGGCTTGAACTTCCAGCATATGATCGCAACCGGGTGCGCTGCGAAACCTTCAACAACACGGGCTTTGACGGCCATGCCAGATGACGAGACGATAGTCGCCGGAAAGACCAATCCCCCTGAGGGCGTGGCGTCCCGCCGCCAAACCCTCGGGATGATGGGAACGGCCGCCGCCACCAGCATGGCGAGCACGGCGATGCCCGCGCTTGGCGCACCCGCCGCGCCCCCGTTTCGCGAGCCGACACCGCCGCCGGCCTTGGTGCCCAGAGCGGACCTTGTGAATGTGCTCGAGTACGAATCTCAGGCGCGCCGCATGTTGGGACCGGCGAAGGTTGCGCCGATCCTGGGCAGCGACCGGACCGTTACCGACCGCATCACGCTGCGTCCGCGTATGAACATTCCCACGCGGGATCTGGACCTGACGATGACGCTGTTTGGCGACCAGCACTTCACGCCGATCATTGTCGGACCCATGGCCGACCAGAAGCGCTTCCACCCCGACGGCGAGATCGCCACGGCGCGTGGTGCTTCCGCGGCAAAGGCCGCGATGGTCGTGAGCAGCGACGCCAGTGTGCCGCTGGCAACGATCGCCCAGGCCGTCACGACTCCGCTGTGGCTGCAGGTCTATGCGAAGGGTCCCAAAGTGAAGGACGTGCTGGCCGAGGCGAGCGCGGCCAAGGCCAAAGCGGTGATCGTGACGGTAAATGCCGGCACATCCGCCAGCGGGCCTGCGACGCCAGCCTCGGAGCGCATCGATTGGGCGGCCGTTGATGCGGTCGTCAAAGACACGGCTTTACCCGTGATTGTGAAAGGGATCACGCGCCCACAAGACGCAAAGGAAGCCGTCGCCCGCGGCGCCAGGGGCGTGGTGGTGTCGAATTATCGCGGGGGGAATGCGGCGGCCCTTGCCGGTACGCTGCTCCTCGTCGCGCCGGTCGTTCAAGCCATTGGCGATCAGATACCTGTGCTGGTTGACGGCAGTTTCCGCCGCGGCACGGATATTCTCAAGGCGCTTGGGTTTGGCGCGAGGGGCGTACTGATCGGCAGGCCGGTAATGTGGGGCCTGGCAGCCTACGGCGCCGATGGCGTGCAGAGCGTTGTTGAAATGCTGCAGACCGAGCTCGCGAGATACATGTGCATGTGCGGCCGCCCATCGCTCGCGGCGGTCGATCCGAGCGTACTGCGCGTTCACGCGCCTCTCCTCCAGACGAGGAACAACCGTGGGTGATATAGAGCAATCCTGGCTTGCGAGACCCTCCCGGCGAATGGCGCTGGCGCGCGTGGCGGGGCTTGTGGCGGCTTCGCCCGTTGCCGCGGCTGTGGCGCAGATCGATCCCCGCCCCCTCGGAGAGCATCGCCGGGTGCTGAGCCTAGCCGAAGTTCAGACGGCCTTCGACTTCGAGCCCGTCTTCCACGGCAACGTGATCCTGCCGGTATATGATTACACGGCACACGGCGACGGGTCGGAGTTCACGCTGAGACGCAATCGCCAGGCGTTCGACTGGGTAGATATTCTGCCATCACGCGCTGCCATCCCGGCATCGCAGGTCGACCTCTCGTCCGAGTTGCTCGGCCTGAAGATGAAATTCCCCATCATCGTCGCGCCGACAGCAGCGATGGTGCCCCTGCATCCGGATGGAGAAATCGGGATGTTCAAGGCGGCGACCGCGGCCTCGAACACGTTGATGATTCTGAGCACCAACACCAGCACGCCGGTGGCCCAGGTCGCACCCGCCTCGCCCGGCGGCACGCTGTGGGCGCAGTTTTACCCGCTACAGAGCCTGGCCGCGACCCAGCAATGGATGGACACCTACCAGAATGCCGGCGCTGGCGGCGTCATCGTCACCATCGATCAGCAAGCATCCTATTACGAACGCACGCAGCAGGACCGCAATTTCGGGGGGCGCGTTGCCCGCACAGCCGGCCCTGGCGCGGGGGCCGGAAGCGGAACGGCAGTGCTCACCGGTGCGGCACGGTACCGGATCAACAGCGGGCGGCTGTGGTACACGTGGCAATATATCGATGCGGTGCGGAAAATGGTAAAAGGGCCCTTGCTCATCAAGGGCATTCTGGATCCGCAAGACGCCGGGATGGCGATCGATCACGGCGCGGACGCGATCATCGTGTCCAATCACGGCGGGCGCTCGATGGACTACGGTCCGTCATCGCTCGAGGTCCTGCCGGAAATCGTGGCTGCCGTGAACGGCCGGATTCCCATCCTGTTCGATAGCGGCATCCGTCGCGGTACCGACATTTTCAAGGCGCTCGCCCTGGGGGCCAATGGCGTCATGATCGGACGCACTGCGCGATGGGGGCTCGCCGCCTTCGGCACCGCCGGCGCACAGCGCCTGATCGAGATGCTGCAGCAGGAGCTCGTCCAGGTGTCCGCCGCCGCCGGATGCGCCAAGCTGTCGGATATCGGCAAGAAGGCGGTCAAAGCCAACTTCGTGTAGCACGGAAAGTCGCGAGCCCCGCGCCTGCCCCACTTTTCAGCAATACCCGCATGATCTTGGCCCTTGCCAGCCTACCGGTTTCTGATGTTCCTTAAGCCGCAATAACAATAAGTCGGGAGGGGACATGCGCATGCCCAAGGCTCGCTGGACCATGATGTTCATGGGCTGCGCGGCGATGTCGATCAACTACATCGACCGCGCCAATCTGGCGGTCGCCGCCCCCTTTATCACCAAGGAACTCGGCATCGATCCCACGGTGATGGGCATCATCCTGGGGGCTTTTTTCTGGACCTATGCGGCCTTCCAGCTCCCGTTCGGCTGGTTCGCCGACAAGGTCGGCGCCAAGATTGCCCTGGCGGCCGCCGTCACATGGTGGTCCATCGCCACTGTCCTCACCGCCACGGCACACAGCGTTGCGGTGCTCACGGGATATCGGCTGCTTTTGGGTGTCGGTGAGGCAGGCGCCTATCCGTCCGGCACCAAGATCAATATCGCCTGGTTTCCCCGCAGGGAGCGCGCCATCGCCGCCAGCATCTTCGACAGCGGCTCCCGGATCGGCGCGGCCCTGTCGCTGCCGCTGGTGGCATGGATCATCGGCAGCTTTGGCTGGCGCATGTCGTTTGTGGTGACCGGGCTTCTGGGCATTGTCTGGGTGGCCATCTGGCTGGCCTATTACCGCGATCCGGAAAACCATCCGTCCGTTACGCCGGAGCAGCTTGCGGCCCTTCAGGCCGAACGCGGGGCGACGCCGGCCGGCGCCAAAGTATCGTGGGGGTCGCTGTTCGGTTACCGCACCGTCTGGGGCATGATGATCGGCTTCTTCTGCCTGAATTTCGTCATCTACTTTTTCATCACGTGGTTTCCCACCTATTTGATTCAGGCACGCGGCTTCTCGTTGGCGCAGCTCGGCACTCTGGGCTTGTTACCGGGCCTGGTCGCGATCCCGTCCGGATGGCTGGGGGGCTTTACCTCGGACGCATTGTACCGCCGTGGCTGGAGCCTGACCGCGGCGCGCAAGACCTGCCTTGTCGGGGGCATGCTGACCTCGTCGGTCATAACTCTCTCCGTCTTCGCGCCCAATGCCTATGTCGCGCTGGCATTTTTCGCGGTGGCCTATGGCGCCCTCGCCTTTACCGCGGCCAGCATCTGGTCCCTGCCGGCCGATGTCGCGCCTTCGCCCGCACATGTCGCGTCCATAGGCGGCATCCAGAATTTCGCCTCCAACCTCGCCGGCGTGGTCACAACTACATTCACGGGCCTGATGCTGACCATTACCGGCGGCTCGTTTGTCATACCGCTGATCGTGGCGGGCGGCTTTTGCATTCTGGGCGCCGCCGTCTATCTGTTTGTGATAGAGGATATCAAACCCCTGACACCCCGCGAGCCAGCAGCCTGAAGCCATGAAGATCGTCAATTACAACGGATTCCGCGACGCGGCCCAAAAGCGCCTGCCCCGCTTCATCTTCGAATATATCGACGGCGGCAGCTATGACGAACACACGCTGCGCCGCAATGTCGATGACTTCAAGGCCGTGACCTTGCGCCAAAAGGTGTTGCGCGACGTATCGAACCTGCAGCTTGGCACACGCCTGTTCGGCCGCGACATGGCGTTGCCTGTTGCGCTGGCGCCGATCGGCATTGCTGGCTTCTACCGCCGCCGGGGCGAGACGCAGGCCGTGCGGGCGGCCGAAGGGGCCGGCATACCGATCGTCCTGTCTACCATGTCCTGCTGTCCGCTAGAGGAAGTGCGCGCCGCCAGCGCGCGATCCTTCTGGATGCAGCTTTACATCATCCGCGACCGCGGCTTCATGAAGGACTTTCTGCTTCGCATGGAGAAAGCGGGTATCGACACGCTGTTCCTCACCGTCGACCTGGCGATCAACGGCATTCGCTATCGCGACAGGATCGGCGGGCTGGCGGGATCACAAAGTCTTTTAAAACGGCCCGACCGGTTGCTCGACATCCTGTCTCACCCGGCTTGGGCGTGGGATGTCGGATTGATGGGCAGGCCGCTGACCATCGGCAATGTCGCGCCTGCGATGCCGAACGGCGCAGGCCTGAAGCAGTTCCAGGCCTGGGTGGCGCGCAATTTCGATCCCTCGGTCACCTACAAGGACATCACCTGGCTGCGCCAGCACTGGAAGGGCAACCTGGTGCTGAAAGGCATTACCGACCCGTGCGACGCCGTGCGCGCCGTCGAGGAAGGCATGGACGGGATCGTGGTTTCCAATCATGGCGGGCGGCAGCTGGATGGATCGCTGTCCAGCATTGCCGCGCTTCCGCAAGTTCGCGACGCGGTTGCCGGACGCATGACGGTAATGCTGGATGGCGGCGTGCGTTCGGGACTGGATGTCTTGCGCGCCCTGGCGCTGGGAGCCGACAGTATACTGCTCGGACGGGCCTGGGCCTATGCGCTGGCGGCCCGGGGCGAGGCCGGCGTCTCCCAGATGCTCGCCATCCTCAAGGAGGAACTGGAAGTGGCCATGGCGCTGACCGGGCAAAACGATGTGCGGGCGCTGGACAGCGACCTGGCGCTGCCCCATCCCTGAGGGATCAAGATGTGGAACCAAACCTCTCTGGCCGGCAAACGCGTGCTGGTGACGGCCGGCGGCGATGGAATAGGCCTTGAAATCGCACGCGCTTTCACGGGCGCCGGCTCAAAAGTCATGGTTTGCGACATCAGCCGCGAAAGCCTGGCGCGCCTCGCCAGGGATCTGCCCGGCGTCCATAGCTGCCTTGCGGACGTGTCCCGCGAACAAGACGTCGCGTCGATGTTCGAACTGGTGGATCAAAAACTCGACGGCCTGGATGTGCTGGTCAACAATGCCGGCATCGCGGGGCCCACTGGCGGTATAGAAACCCTCTCACTGGCCGATTGGGAGCGGACACTGGCGGTCAACCTCACGGGCCAGTTCCTGTGCACCCGGCAAGCCGTGCCACGCCTGCGCCAAGGGCACGCCCCGTCCATCATCAACCTGGCGTCAGCCGCCGGGCACCTCGGAATGCCGGGGCGCGCACCCTATTCCGCTTCCAAATGGGGGGTGGTGGGCCTCACCAAGACACTGGCGATCGAATTGGGCCGCGATGGCATTCGCGTCAATGCCATCCTGCCGGGTGCGGTGGACGGCCCCCGCATCCGCGCGGTGATTGCAGCAAAGGCGAAGGCGCTGGGCAAGCCGGAAGAAGAGATCACACGGGCCTATACCGACCAGGCGGTGCTTGGCCGCATGGTCACGGCCCGCGATATCGCCAACATGGTGCTGTTTGCAGCCAGCGATCTGGCCGCCAACGTAACCGGGCAAGAACTGGCGGTGGACGGCCATACGCAGTCGTTGAACTGAGAACGGAGCGCCCCAACGGTCTGGGGCAGGCAGGTGCGGTATTTGCGGTTGGCGGACAGGGTGGCCGGCGAACTAGTACATGCACGAACACGTGCGTGTCCGCAGTGTGCTACAAATGCCTAATTTTAATGCTTTTAAAGCCCTCCCGCGTCCGTAAGGATTTGCGGTAATCCGCTGTTGGGCATAAAAACGGGCACAAGTTTTTGTCCGAACGGTATCGCCATGGCACGCATCAAACTGCTCACAGCGCGCCAAGTGGTCACTATAGACCCAGCTTTCATGGTGATGGGAGCAATCTCTATCTCCGCGTGGGCGACGCTGGCACACGTTCTTGGGTGTTTCGCTACCAACGGGGCGGACGTAAGGGCAGAGTCGCAGAACTGGGCTTGGGCGCTATTAATGACCGCAGCTTAGCTCAATCGCGCATCGTGGTGGGAAAAATGCGAACCGCACCTAATTTACTTTAGGTGCTTGATCTGCGAGCCGATTGATGTGCTCGATAAGCTTAGAAATGCTGGCCCCTTTTGTTGCCAGAAACCCTTGAACGCTGTCGCGCTGGGCAAGCCCAAACCAGGCCCCTTCAACATTAGCATCAACAACGGAAAATTTCTCTCCGTTTGCCAGCACGCGGAACATTACAAGCGAAAGCTTCCGCCCCCCTGAAGCCGAAGAATCCGAAAATTCGGCAAAGATTAGATAATCTCCTGGAGCCCGCTCTTTAGAGCCCGTAATTCTAGCGGTTTGGCCGCCATAACCTTCAACCATTGACACATAAGTTTCTATGGTCAGGTCCTCGAACGATTTTAAGTAGGCCGCCACTTCTTGGGGAGATGCTGTAGCTGCGGCCCCGCCAAGTGCGAATAGCGCCATGCGTCTAACGTCAAAGCTTGACCTTAACAATTCGCGGATCGCCGCCCTTCGCTCCGGAACAGACAGCGAGCTATCCGTCAAAATCGCCATCCGGCGGTTGAGAATATTTTTCCCGTATTCTTCCACAGACAGGGCTGCAGAAGCAGAACTGCATGACAACCCCACAGTTGCGATCGTCAATAACAGCGAGAGCGCGCCCAACCGGGCGTATGCAAGGACTAACGAATAGGTGCGGTAATTCATGGAAATTGAAGTCCTACTGTAGAAAAACACATGCTCATTGCCCTGTTATCGAAAAATGTGAGCGTTTTTTTAATTAAGACTGACTTGATGCCTTGTGATCTTTCGAAAGGGGTTAGCCTTCGGCCTGCGCTAGTCCTCCCTAGCTCCAGGCCATGACCGTTGCCTTTCACTGCGTACGAAAATTCCGAGCGCCGCGCTAAATATCGCATTCAGAATGAATTTTATTTTCCGTGTTTTGGCAGCACAGTTTCAGGATTGAGAGGTTTAGAAGAGTGCCGGATTTCAAAGTGAAATATATTCTGGCCCGTCATGGAGCTACTGCAATATCCAATTATTTGGCCTACCTCGACACTATCTCCTTTTTTTACCACGTAGCGATCTGCGGATGAGTAAACGCTGACGTATTCTTCGCGATGCTCTATTAGCAAGAGTTTGCCGTAGCTAGCCAGTTCGCTGCCTTGATATACAACCCTACCCGAGGCGCTGGCACGAATGGGGGCACCTGCCGTGACTGCGATATCAAGACCTGCGTTTCTGGGAATTCGCGTGAGATCAAAAGGTCCCACTATCTTGCCGTCAACGGGCCAGCGAAACTGGCTCAGGGGCAGGCGTTGAGAAGGCAGAGGCTGGGAATGGCGCTCAATCTGTTTGACCGACCTGTCGGTAAACGTGTCTCTCACACCCCACTCAAAAAACGTTACTGGCGAGCTTGCGCGGCACCCCCCCAGAAGCATCGATGCCAGAAGCACTGCTAGAAGGGTAAAAGGCATGTCTCAACCCATTGGTATCCGTTTCGGATACTATTTGTAGGCATCAACCACCTGCAATGCCTTATTTTATAAGCCATTTTACGCCTTAAACACTCTGTAAACCATCTTGATGGTATCCATTTAGGATACTTTTGACGATGTGGATGATGGAAAAACAAAGGTCTGATGCCATTAGCCTGAAGCGGACAATGGGCCGCCGGATCGCACTGGCTCGGAAAATCGCCAGTGTGAGGGAAAACCGGGCGGTAACCCAGGAAGTCTTGGCCGCGCGATTGCGCATGTTTCCAAGACGCATTTGGGAGATTGAAGAAGGCATTCTGGCTATCGACGCTAGCGAACTTTGCCGGCTTGGGGATGCTCTTGATCTGCCGGCAGGTTGGTTTTTTGGTCAATTTGAATGGGCTACGTGCCAAACCTCCGAAAAGCTAGATATGTCGGATTTGATACTCGCAAAAACCATTAACGAGATGGACCCGGAAGCCAAATGCGCGGTCTACGAGATCGTGATGCGCATTTCAGGAAATAAAGCGAGGAATTAATTCAGCGCCGGGAAGACGAAGCCCTAGAAAAGAGACCTTCAGCTACCTGCAGCAGCATTTTCTTGTCTTTATCGGACATCATGTTCAGCATTGACGAAATTTTTTCATCCACTTTTTGACTACCAGAATTTGAGGAACCGCCTGGAATCAAATCAACCACCGATACGCCTAAAGCGCGGGCGATCCGCTCCATCCACTCAAGAGTCAGGCGGCGCTCTCCTTTTTCCAGCTTCTGGATTTGAGCTTTGGTCGTGTTAGAAGATTCCGCCACTTCCGAAAGGGGCATCCCCTTCAGGCGCCTGATTTCCGCGATGCTATTTTTCATAAAGGGACTGTCGAATCATCCCGAATCCTATGCACAAAAATAACATCTTGTCACTATAGAAGTAAAATCAGCCCTGCTTCATCAACCGATAGTTATCCAACGAGTGAACCTTACTCTCCCCGGCTTCCGCTTCGCCAAAGAAGCCCGCCGTCTTGAGCCAGAGCCTGTCTATTTCGGTGAATTCAGTATCTTCGCCGAGAAATACAAACATCCCCAAAATCAAAGTTGCTCTCCCATTCTTTGAGCCAACCGGCATAAGCGCCAGTTCCACTGGAACAGCTGTGCCACCTTGGGGGCGTGTTTCCGCCGAGATAAGCAGAGGAGATGCCTCAGCATGCAGCTGATCCAATAAGCTTCGTATCAATTGCTGATCGATCACATGCCAGTAGTCCAGAATATCGCTCCTCAGCAGATGCTCCGGGAATAATTTTTGGACAGCGCTGCCAGCAGCGCAAAACGCTCCGCCCCCATTGGGGGCGGGTCTCAAAATGAAAACGTTCGGTGCAATGCACCGAACAACCGCATCATCAAGCTTGGTCTGGCCAGTACCTGGCCCACCATGCAATCCAGCCCAATATCCGATTATCAAATTGCTGAGGCTATGCTGCAATCGATCCTCCACATTTTTAAGCTTTGCGGCAAGATACTGTAGGTGCCCACACTTCGAAGCAGAGCGTTCCAAGGCACAAAGGTTCGCGCTTATGTTTGCAAAGTTCTTCGCGTATTTCTGCGCGCATAGCATTGATGCGATCAGTGGACAGTGGACTAACAAATTCTCCGACGGGCGTAAGAAAGCGATCAGGCGCAGATTCTGTGCGATCAATGCTCGATGAAAGGGGGCTTTTGTTTTCCGCCCTACGAATATCAGCCCATGCCGCGGCACTAGCTAATGCCAGCACCAACACGAAAGCATTTATGGTCTTGGTCAAAGTCCCATTCCTCACCCTCAAGGGGAGAAATGCACGAAAAATACGAATCGGTCTCGAAAAATCACGGCAGGTTCGGTTAGAACAATTACCGGAATAAAACTGATCAAGTTTAGAGCCTAATTGGAACCAAAAGGAACCGGACTGGCCTTATATGGAAAGTATTTGAGGAAAAGCCTTTAAAAATGGTATTTCCATAGTGATCAAGCTGGCCATTTGGATGCCCCCCGGAGACTGGAACCTACGTGTCTGAAATTTTAGTTGTAGAAGACAATGTCTCATTGGCGGCGTCATATTGCTCCGATCTGTCGCAAAGTGGTTTTAATGTCCACTCTGCCGATACCATAGAGGCAGCTCTCCAAATCCTGGAAACCCACCATTCAATCCTTGTGGTATTAACCGAATACCGATTGAGGGACGGGGACGGCCTCTCACTGGTGACACTTTTCCGAATGCGCAACCCTAATCGCAGCTGGGTGGAATTTGTCTTAGTAACGGGGCACGGCACGTTGGAAATTGCGCAACTCGCAATTCATGCTGAAATTCGTCAGTTTCTGACAAAGCCAGTAGCGCCGCCTGTCTTGACGAGAGCAATACAGACGGCAGCTGAATCAGCTCAATCGCGCCAGCGAACAATGATGGCTCGAGACACGCTCAGCAATAAATTGTCTGATATTCTTGACGCGGTGTCATCACTCATCCCTACGAAAAAGGTAATTCAAACGAACGGCAAGGAAGTTGCCCCTGATTACCGATCGCTCGCTTCGAACCTTTTGGCGTTAGAAATGCGCCGGCATGCGATACTTACCACGATCGGTATTTCTGAGAGAGAATGGATTGTTCTCATCCAAGTGTACAACACCTTCATAAATCATAAATTCATTACGATCAAAAGTGCCGCATACGACTTATCTCTTCCACTCTCCACTTTGATCCGAATTGTAAACGAGCTTTGCGAGAGAGGCTATTTGAATAGACGCGTAGACCCCCTCGACGGCCGGCGCAGCTTTATAGAACTAACAACCAAGGGCGGCAGTGCTGTGGAGGCTGTTATTAAGTCCGATTATACAATAAATCCTAAATAACGAGGCCCGGCCGTGTATGGAATGGTTCACACCAGCTTACGACAGATGGTCACCGAGCACTTGGGCGACGGTGCCTGGGAAAGAATTTGCGGATCGAAAAATATCGAGAGCACTGATGTAACCCATCCCCACGAAAGCTACAAAGATGAAGTCACTTTGGATTTGTTGCTTAAAGCAGCTAATGAATTTGATCTTTCAATCGACGATTTCATGGAATTATTTGGCCAATCGTGGATTCGTTACGCCAGCCAAGGTAAATACAAAAGTATGTTCCGGGCTTGCGGAGCGGACATTCAAACATTCATTGGGAACCTGGACAGTTTACACGGGGCTATCTCCAGCGCGATGCCCGGCACTAAAACTGGTAGTTTTAAAATAACCTCTTCGGGATCCGGCTGGCTAACATTTCGATACAGAGCGGCCCGCCCCGGGCTCGATAGTTTTCTACGCGGATTGATGAAGGGTCTCATGAATTACTTCAATCTCTTGGGCTCAGTGAATGTGATAGCGTCGGAAGAACGAACAATCGAAATTCTTCTGAAATTTACGCCCGACCTTTCGAATGACGTGCGAACTTGAAAGACCTAATTCACGTCCTAAACCGGAATATTCCTTGCCATCTGATTATCGATGACGTGACCTGACGGATATTTTGTACCACCGGCATAGAGAGACTATTGCATCGCGGCCGCCTGATCCAGAGGTGGTGGGACAGGGCTGAATGCCAGCGGTGCGGGTGGCCGATATCCCAGGGATGAGTGCGGCCGGACGG
>CANKIV010000027.1 GCA_947482125.1 Alphaproteobacteria bacterium | reverse complement strand
CGAACGCTCCACGCGATAGAGCGTGTACCAGTAAAGCGGCAGCAGCTTGAGCCAGCCGTGGCGGGCGGCGAATGCGGCATAGCCGCGAATATAGTCCACGCCCGCCGCGCCAAAGCCGAAGCGCGCCAGCGGGAATTCCGAATAGAGCAACGTGGCCCGGGCGCCGGCTGGAAGGCTGGGCGGCATGGGCTTGTCCGACATCAGCATGACCGGCCCCCTGTCCAGCATGGCGCTCAACTGCTCCGGGCCTTGCAACTGCTCGGCGCGGAAATTCGCGGGGCGGTAAATCGGATAGGACAGGAACGGCTCGCCAAAGCTGTAAATCACGCCGGGCGCATGACGATAGAGATACTGCGCCATCGGCATGTGCGGACGAACCCCGAAGGGATAGAGGGCGAAATAGAGCATTCCCGCCACGGAAATGGCGGCGGCGGCCCTGGCGGCGACGGAATGGCGCCAGCCCCACATGCGCGCGAAGACGCCCTGCCATCGCGGCAACAGCGGCGAAAACCCCAGCACCGGAAAGGCAGTCGCCACAATGGCGAGCGGGAACAGGAAGCGGGCTTCCTTGTGGGCCACCGCGACATGCAAAAGCACGAAGGGCAAGGTCGTCCAGGTCAGGAGATGGCGCGGATTGCGCAGCCACATTGCGATCATGGCCGCCATCAGCACCAAAGTGACGGCGAAGAACAGTTGTGCCGGCAGCAGATAGAGATAGGCGAAGACCGGTTCGCGGCCAAAAGTTTTCGCGGCGACGCCCTGCACGATATTGACCTGAAAATAATCCCAGGGCGGAAACACAAAGACGCCATAACCCCAGCGGTCGGCCAACGCGCCCAGAACCAGCGCCGCCACACCGCCGCCGACAAAAGCCGCCAGGTCCACCGCACGCACCCGCGCCACCACCGCCAGCCAGGCAAACAGGCCTAGCCCCACCATCGCCGTCTGGTAGCGTGCTTCAAATGCCAACCCGCACATCAGTCCGGCCAGAGCGAGGAGCCGTGGGGATTTTGCGCCCAACGCCAGCCCCAACCCGATGGCGACAAAAGCCGCCGACAGGGTTTCGGACGCGGTGCGGACAAACAGATAGGGCAGAAAGCCAAAGAAGGGCAGATAGCGCGCGAAAGCGCGTTTTTGCGCCTCGCCCTCGATCGTCTGCAGCACGGCGCGTGCGAAGATCGCCAGCGCCGCCACCGAGAACAGTCCCGTCACCAGCCGCAGCACGAAGGTAATGGCGAACATGTCGGTGAGGCCCAGGGCCATCAACGGCCTGGCGATCAGGAAATAGAGCAGAGGCTGGAGCCATGGCCGGATGCGGGCTTCAAATTCCCAGGGCAGTTCCGAAGCCGGGGTAATGCCGAGCTTGTAGCCCATGAATTCGAGCACCTGATAATGCTCGTCCGGAAAATAGAAGGTGTTGCTGAACCAGGCGGTGATAATGGTGACACCGGCCAGGATCGCCAAGCTGCGTTTCAAGGTTCGCGCCAGATCAGGAGACACGCGCCCTCACAAGGGTATCGAACCAGTCCAGAAAGGCGCGGGCGCTGGTCTCGGGTGCAAACGGCATGGCCAACGGGCGCAACATGCCGAGTGGCGGACGCGGCTTTTCGCAGACCGCGGCCAGCGCGGCGGCGAGATCGCCGGGGTCGCGCGAGGCCACTACCGTTCCGGATTCGGGAATGGTCAGCACTTCCTTCACCAGATAGGAGCAGTCGGTGGTGACCACCGGGGTGCCATGCGCCAGCGCTTCGACCGCCACAGCCGGCCCACCTTCATAGCGCGATGTCACCAGCAGGACGTCGGCATTGGCATAATGGGGCGCGATATCGGGCACATGCGTCAGATGCGTGACTTTTCCGCCCAGCCCCATCGCGGCAATCCGGCGTTCCATGTCTTCACGCTCCGCGCCGGTTCCCAGCACGGTCATATGGGCGGGATGGATCTTGTTCAACGCGGCAAGGGTGGTCAGCGCCAGGCCAATATCCTTCTGGGGCTCCAGCCGTCCCGCCCAGAAGATGCGCCAGACATCACGGCGCGGCTGCGGCGCCGACACCGGCGCCGCCAGCACGTCAAATGGCGGCCGCAGCATGGTCACTGTCTTCCCGGGCGCCAGCAGGGCGACTTCCCGCGCCAGGCCATGGTTCATGGCCGCGAAGCCATCCACGCTTTTTGCGAAATGGCGATAAAAGGGTTTGATCAGCTGTCCGGCAACGCCGCCCGGCAGTGGCGGATTGGAAACCTTCTGCACGATGACGCCGGCGAAACCCGCGCGGCGCATGCCACGCGCCAGCGGCATATGGAAATTGCCCGGCAGGAAGACCAGGTCGGGCCGCAACTTTGCTAGTTCAGCGCCCATCGCCCATCCCAGCCGAAAACGCGACAGCAGACCGCGATGCACCGGCGGATCCAGCACCACCACCTTCACGCGCGGATCGACCTGTTCAAACAGTCCGCCATCGGTGGCGCCGCACAGGATGGTGACGTCGCGGCCGGCCTCGAGCCACGCCCGCGCGAATGTCAGACTGACGCGCTCCGTCCCGCCCCGGAAGAAATCATGCATGGCGATGACAATGCGCTGGGCGGTCATGGCAGGCGCTCATAGATGCCGATCGGTTCGGCCAAACTGTCATGGATGCGCACAGGCGGCCAGAACTTGCCCTGGAAGCGGGCGACATGCACCAGGCGATAGGGCAGCCGGCCTTCGTCGAGCGCCGAAAAATAGCGCCGCGCATCGCCATCGCGGAAGGCGTCGCGCTGGGTCTTGTCGTAGACGCGTCCGGTGCGCGTCGGCCGGGCTTCGCGCAGATAGCGCCGCACCCAGTTGCCGCTGACAATGATGAATTTGGCGTCGCGCGGCGCGGCGAACGCCTCTTTCAGCTCGGTGACGCGCGGCAGCGGATTGCGCACCTTCAGGTCGCCCTGCCCCACCCGGATCACCCGCGCAGTGGCGGGAAAGCGCGGCTGGAAGATATTCTGGCCATAGATTTCGATGGTGTCACCGGGGCCGACATGCGCCGCCATCCAGCGCTCCACGTCATAGCGGGGGTCGAAAAGCATGGCGGCATTGACGGCAATGGCCTGATGCAGACTAAAAAGTGCGATTACCGCCAGGAGAAAACGCGCACCGAAAGCGAGGGAGCGTGCGGTGTGAAACGCCAGAAAGTCCGCCGCGATGCCGATATAGACGGCGGCGAAGAGCGCCTGCGGCAACAGGAAACGATGATCGGTGCGCAGCGCGGAAAAATTGAAGCAAAGGATGAAGGAGATGATGGCCAGCCCCGGCAACAGGCCCGCCACCCAGATCGCCTTGTCATCGCGGAAACGCGACAGATGCAGGCCCAGCCCGAACGCAGCCAGCAGCACCGCCACGACGCCATGGCCGCGCAGGAAAAAGCGCGCCATGTCTTCCAGCAACGCCATCCAGCCGGCGGGGCTTTGCACATATTGCGCATAATCCTGGCTGGCGGGGCCGGTGAGGAATGCAACCCGCCGGGCAAAGCCGATCGGGTTGGTGATCGCGCCATCCACCAGCAGCAGCGCCAGCAGCGACACCATCACAGCCGGCAACAGGGTCGTGAATACCGCGCGGGCATGGCGGCGCGGCCAGGCATCGGCCATGAACCATGCCAGCAGGAACAGCGGCAGGCTCAGGGCGAAGACGGCATAGGCCTGATCCTTGGTGGCGATGGCGGCGGCGGCCAGCAGCGCCGCCCACCAGAACAGCCGGGATCGGCGTTCCGTCACCGCGCGCATGCACAGCAGAAGTGAAAGCGAAGCCCAGAAAAGATAGGGCACATCCAGATTGCTGACCTGGCTGTAATAGGTGAAGACCACGCCCAGGGCGCAGGCCCCGGCCGCGAACAGTCCGGCCCGCGCGCCCGCGATCCTTCGCGTCATTTCGCCGATGCACCAGATGATGCTCAGCGACATCGCCGCCGTTACCAGCCGCGCCACCACCGCGAAAAAAGTCATGTAGGCGGGCTTGGTAATTTCGCCGATCACATCGGCTTGGCCAAAAGACGGTGTCTGCAGCAGTGCGCTCACGATGCCCGGCAGGGTCAGGATCGCCAGGACAAAGGCATGCAGTGGCGGATAGGTGAAATAGGAGCCCGGTGTATAGGTCAGCGCCAGCGCGGTGAGAAAATTGCGCGGCGCGAAGCCGTCATTATCCCAGCCGTCGGCCGCCGGCAGGCCCCAGAACAGGCCGGTGATCCGCAAGGCCGCCGCCGCGCACAGAATCCATACCAGCGGGGTGCGGACCAGGGCGCGGATCATGCCTTGCCCTTCCCACGCAACTGCTCCAGCGCCCAGGGCAGGCCCGCCACCACTGTCACCAGTCCCAGGTCAGCCGCCGCCAGGATCACCAGCACCGTCGCCACCGGCGCCACCGGCAGATTGACCATGCCCGCCGCCGCGATGCCGGCGCCGACATAGATAAGGTCCTTGTTCGGCACCATGGGCAGGCGGGTGACCACCAGCCGCAGCGCGACGAATTGCAGGCAGGCGACGGCGGTGGGCAACGCGCCGGACAGGAACCACAATCCGAACTCCACCGTCAGCACCGACAGGCTGCGCAGGAAATGGATGGCGAAGGTGGCGGCGATCTGTTTGCGGCTCAGCACCGTTACCTTCCGGTGCGCCAGGACCAGGATGGCGCACAGCCACAGGGGCAGCGACCCCAGCGCAACATACGGCCAGATATTGCCAGCAATGCTTTGCGGAATGTGCAGCCCCCCGGTCGCCAGCAGCATCAGCGCCATGACCCAGACCATGGCCAGGCCTGCGCCCGCCGACAGGACGGCGCTGTCCTTGATGGCGTGGATCAGCATGCCCCGCGGCAGCTTTAGCCGCGCCTGCGCCCAGAAATAGAAAAAAACCTCGCCGGAATAATCCAGCATGGCGCTGTTGAGGAACCGCTTGCGCAGGATCACCGTCAAAGGTGGCGCGTTCCCCGCACCCCACAGATTGCGATAGACCAGGAAGTCGCCCAGCGGCTGCAGGAAGAACTGCGCCACCAGCATCACATAGAATCCCGGATTGGCCGGACGCGCAGCCCACATATCGCGCCAGCCCAGCGCGCTGAGCTGGTAGCCGACATAACCCAGCAATACCAGCGGAAACAGCCAGCGCAGGAGGTAGATCAGGCGCACCGCCCAGGGCCGCGATGCCAGAAAGGCAGGAAGCTCCGGCTGGGGTTTGAGGTCGGAAGCCGAACTCATGCGCGGCCGAGAATCGCCCGCACCAGGACGCGCGGCAGAAGATTGCTGGCGGCACGGATCACCGCGAACTGCCACGGCACCACGATGCGGCGGGCGCCGCGCGCGATCTTCCGGGTGATGATGGCGGCGGCGGCATCGGCGGTCATCAGGAACGGCTTGGCCTGGGGTACCTGGCGGCTCATCGCCGTGTCGATGAAACCGGGCGATACCAGCGTCACCCGCACCTTGTGCCTGGCCATGCGAATGCCGAGCGCCTCGGCGAACATGGCAAGGCCCGCCTTGGTGGCGGCATAGGTCGGGGCCATGGGCAGCGGATAGGATTCGGCGATGGAGCCAATCAGCACGATCTGACCGCCGCCGCGCCGCGCCATGGCTTCCGCCAAAAGGTTGGCGCCCATCACGGGCGCGACGAAATTCACCTCGGCGGTGGCGCGTGATTTTTGCGGCGTTTCTGCGATCGCATCTTTCGAGACGCTGCCACCGAGCCCGGCATTGAAGATGGCCAGGTCGATCGGTGTCTCGATATCCTGCGCGGAAAGCCGCGCCAGCATGTCGTCCAGATCGCGGATGTCAAACAGGCCGGTCCTGCAATCGGCGCCCAGCGCGCGGCACTCGCTGGCAGTCTGGGCAAGCCGAACCTCGTCCCGCCCCCATAACAGCAACACGGCTCCCGTGTGCGCATGGGCGCGCGCCAGCGCCGCCCCAAGGCCGCCCGACGCACCGGTAATCAGGATCGTTTTTGCAGACATGAATCGCGCCGTTTTGCCCCGCAAATGGGGGTGATGCTTACTATCAAATCGGGGGGGCCGAGGCTATGGTGCCCGGCCTTTGTTTCGGAAATTCGCCTTGAGCGCGCCCATCGAAATCGTGACCGTCAAAAGCGCTCGCCAGTGGCACGATTTCCACCATCTTCCGTTCAAGATCTATGCGGATGATCCCAACTGGGTGCCGCCGCTGCTGCTGGAGCGCAAATTCCACTTCCAGGCCAGGCACAATCCCTATTTCCAGCACGCCCATGCGGCCTTCTTCCTGGCATACCAAGGCGGCGAGCCGGTGGGACGCATCACCGCCCAGATCGACCGGCTGCATCTGGAGCGTTATCACGACGCCACCGGCCATTTCGGTTTTATCGAGGCTATCGACGACCCGGCTGTGTTCACCGCCCTGCTGAGGTGCGCCGAAGACTGGTTGCGCGCGCAAGGCATGAAGCGCGTGATCGGGCCGGTGAGCTTTTCGCTGTGGGACCAGCCGGGCCTGCTGGTCGAAGGCTTCGACACCCCGCCCTATGTGATGATGGCCCATGCCCTGCCCTATTATCAGAGGCAGATCGAGCAGAAGGGTTACCGGAAGGTCGAAGACCTCATCGCCTATCGCTATGGCCCCCAGGCCGATGCCAGCAAGTTCGAAAAGCTGCGCGCCCGCGCCCTGCGCAATCCCGAGGTGAAGCTGCGCAACATCCACATGGACAAGGCGCGCTTCCGGGGCGAAGTGGACATGCTGCTGGATATCATCAATGACGCCTGGTCGGACAATTGGGGCTATGTCCCCATGACCAGGGCGGAGATCGACGATCTGGCCGGCATTCTGAAACTGCTACTGCGTCCCGGCGATGTCGTGATCGCGGAATACCAGGGCAAGCCCGTCGCCTTTACCGCGATATTTCCCAATCTCAATGAAGCCATCCGCGACTTCAAGGGGCGGCTGTTTCCCTTCAACTGGATCAAGCTGATCTGGCGCATGAAGGTTCGCGGCCTCAAGACCGCGCGCATGCCAATGATGGGCGTGCGCAAGGCGCTGCAGGCCTCATCATTGGGCGCGGGTCTGGCGGTGGCCGTAATCTTCTCGGTGCGGGAATTCAATTTCTCCGGCGGCGTCCAGGACAGCGAACTGTCCTGGATCCTGGAACGCAACAGCGGCGTGCGCCATGTGATCGAGATGGTGGGCGCGGTGCCGTACAAAACCTATCGCCTATACGAAAAGCCGCTCTAGTCGATCCATAGCCCGCGTTTGCGGTGCCATTGCTCGATCGACAGTTTGGGATATTCCCGGAAACGGGCATCGCCGCGACCGAAATCGGGCTTCACCCAGGACGGCTTGAACTTCAGCATCACATGCACCTTCGATGGCGGTGCCGGCAGCCTCGTGTCGATTGCCGAAGCGAAAGGATGCATCAGTTCCGGCCACTCCGGATCGGCCAACCACAGAGCCGTGGCGCAATTTTTGCAGAAATGCAGCCGTCCGCTGCTGGTATGGCAGCGACCTTTTTCATCCTCGATGCGGGCGCGGAAGATGCCGACATGCCTGCGACCGCGCACTTTCAGGGTTTCGGCATCGCCCGCCATGCTGGTCAATGTGCCGGCGGGCGCGGATTTCAGCGGCGACCTGCATGGCAGCAAGCGCGGTTTTCCCGGCTGGCCGGTGGACGATCCCAAGGTGGTGGAAACGGCGCGCTATTTCGATGCGATGAATTTCGCGCCCGCCATCAAGGCCAAAAGCCTGGTGGCCGTGGGCCTGATGGACACCATCTCGCCGCCCTTCGGCGTCTTTGCCGCCTTCAACCAGATCCAGGGGCCGAAGGAAGCCGTGCCGATGCCCGAGTCCGACCACAACAACCTGTCGCCCCAGCAGGAAGGCGCCTGGTATGTGCGAAACCGCGAGGCGCTGGAATCCTTGCGGAAAACCGGCAGTTTCACGCCCAACACCCGCTGGACCCGGCCCTAGTTTTCGCTGCGCCAATGCGGCTATAAGACCCCGGCAAAATGGGGTCTTTCATGGCTTTTGACGACGAATTGCGGGCCACCCGCATCGTGCCGGTGATCGTGATCAAGGACCTGGCCCATGCCGTGCCGCTGGCACGTGCGCTGGTCGAAGGCGGCCTCAACATCCTGGAAGTGACCTTGCGCACCGACGCCGCGCTGGCCGCCATCAAGGCCATCGCCGCTGAGGTCAAGGGCGCCATTGTCGGCGCCGGCACCGTGATCAACGAAGGCCAGTTCGCCGCCGCCGTGCAAGCGGGAAGCAAGTTCGTGGTCAGTCCCGGCCTGACCGACGAAGTGGTGAAAGCCGCGCGCGATCATAATGTTCCGATCCTGCCCGGCGTTGCCACGGGTTCGGAAATCATGCACGGCCTGTCACTGGGGCTTTCCACCTTCAAGTTCTTCCCGGCGGAAACCAGCGGCGGCGCGCCCGCCATCAAGGCGCTGGGCGGCCCCTTCCCGCAGGTTCGCTTCTGTCCCACCGGCGGCGTGGCGGCCAGCAACCTGAAGACCTATCTGTCGCTGCCCAATGTGATCTGCGCTGGCGGATCCTGGATGGTGCCGTCCGACCTGAATGAAGAGGGCGCCTTCGCCAGGGCCGCCGTCATGGCGCGCGAAGCCCGCACATTGGCACAAGTATGACCAGCGCGATATCCATCGGCGAATGCATGGTCGAGCTGCGCCCCGTGGAAGACGGCCATCTGCGCCGCAGCTTTGCCGGCGACGCCTACAACACCGCCGTCTATCTCAAGCGCAGCGCGCCGGATATCGACGTCGCCTTCCTCACCGCCACCGGCGACGAAAGCCTGAGCAACGCCATGGTCGAGACCTGGCGCGGTGAAGGCATCAGCGACCGGCTGGTGTTCCGCATCCCCGGCGAGCGCCCGGCTTTGTACCTGATCGAGACCAACGCCAAGGGCGACCGCAAATTCCATTACTGGCGCAGCGATACGCCGGCCAAGGAATGGCTGCGGCTGCTGCTGGCGGCGGGCGGGGCGGAGGTGCTGAACAAGGCAGACCTCGTCTATGTCTCCGGCATCTCGCTGGCCATTCTTGGGCATGACGATCGGCAGGCGGCGATCAAGCTGCTGGGCACGCTTAAAACGAAGGTAGCCTTCGATCCCAATATCCGTCCGGCGCTGTGGAAGAACATGGATGATGCCCGGCACACGTTTGAAGACATGGTGAAGCTGGCATCCATCGTGCTGCCCAGCCGCCAGGACTATCAGCTTCTGTACAACATCAATGATCCCCTGCAGCAGATCGCCTTCACGGCCAATTTGACCAAAGGCGAAGTCGCCCTGACCTGCGACGAAGACGGTTGCGTGCTGCGCGTGGGCGACGAGGTCACCGCCCTGCCCACCCAAGCGGTCAAGGTGGTGGATACGTCGGGCGCGGGCGACTCCTTCAACGGCGCCTATCTGGCGGCGCGGCTGAAAGGCAAGCCGCCGCAGGAAGCCGTGAAAGACGGGTTAGCGCTGGCCGCCAGGGTCGTGGCCCTGCCCGGCGCACTGATCCCCCGCTAGCGCTTCACGAACTTCACCACGTCCTGCTGCCCGACCCGGGCGCTGAAGACCGCGCCCTTGCCGTCGGCCCACACGCCTTCGCCGCCGCTGGTGCTGGAGCCTTCGGCATCGGCGAAGCTGTCGGGAATGAAGTCGGTGACGATGCCATCCTTCAGGCTGCCGATGCGGATGCCGCGCTTCCAGCCGGGATTGTGGCCATATTCATTCTTGTTCTTGGATTCGGAGTCCGTGACATAAATCATGTCATTGCGGTCAATGGCGATGCCGCTGGGCCGCCCGAACTGCACCATCTGTCCGAGCAACTTGCCGTCCTGGTCGAAGATCTGGATGCGGTTGTTGTCGCGGTCGCCGACATAGAGTCGGCCCTTTGAATCCATTGCCAAAGTGTGCGGCATGCCGAGCTGCCCCGGCCTCGTGCCCGGCGTACCCCATTGCTTGATGAACTTGCCGCTGGAATTGAACTTGATGATGTGGGGAGTGTTCTTGGACCCGCGGGTATGACCTTCGGCCACGTAGATGGTGCCGTCCGGCGTTACCAGCACGGCATTGGGTTCGGTGAAGAGATTGGGGGCACCGCCGCGAACGCCGGGCTTTCCAAGCGTGCGCAGCAGTTTTCCGTCAGGACCAAATTCCAGCACCGTATGGCCCTGGGTGCCCTTGCCATCCGGCGGGACGCCGTCGGTGATCCAGAGATGGTCCTTGCTGTCGATGGTGAAGCCGTGGGGGAACTGGAGCAGGCCGGCGCCGAAGGACTTGATGAAATTGCCTTTGCCGTCGAACTGCATGATGGGCGTCAGCTTGCTGCCGACGCAGCTGTTGGCGGCGCAGCGGTCCACCACCCAGATATTGCCCTTGCTGTCGCCGCGCACGGCGCTGGAGGCGCCCATTTTCCGGCCCGCCGGCAGCTTGAAGAAGCCGGGCGCTTCGACATAGCGGTTGGTGGCGGGATTGGGCGGGGATTTGGGACGGTCTGGCGGCAGGGCCTGGGCGGCGGCGGCAAACGGCATCGCTAGCAAAGCGGCCGACAAAAGGATGGCGTGACGTTTCATGAGTCTCTCTCCCCAAAACCGAGTCTGCGCCCGGCGGCGCAACGATACCTTGGACCGCCGATTTTTTCCCGCTGGGCCAGCCGGACGGTCATTTTGGTACTTTTACGTATGATAAGACAGAAAATCGGCACAATTTCCGGGCACCATTGAGAACCATTCGCATCAAGGGGGTTCTTTAAAGGCAAAAGGCAGAAACAGCTTGCGCCCGCAAACTCGAGACATTCTAATCCGCGCAAACACCGAAAGCCTTGTCCGGCTTATGTTTTTTCCGAGAAGGAAATACAAATGAAGATCAATCCCAAGAAGTGCGTCGCCTGTGGCAACTGCACTTACATCTGCCCGATGGGCGCGATCTACATCGATCCGCTGCTGCAGCGTGCCACCATCAACCGCGACGAATGCGTCGAGTGCTATGCCTGCTACAACGGTCTGAGCAAAGAAGTACTGCCGCCGGCGACCGTGCGCTTCGTGCGCCGCACCCTGGCCAACTTCCGCGTCCGCTTCGAGCCGGAGCCCGACGTCTGCCCGACCACCGCCTTCGAGCCCGACCAGCTGGAATGGCCGCGCGTCGTGCGCCGCGCCTTCTCCGACCCCCGCGTGCCCCATGAATCCACCGGCGTCTCGGGCCGCGGCACCGAGGAAGTGAAGACCAACGACGTCACCGACCGCGTCGGCATCGGCCAGGTCGGCTTCACCATCGAACTGGGCCGCCCCGGCATCGGCGCGCGCTTCCGCGACTTCCAGGAGATGTCGCGCGCTCTGGCCAAGGCCGGCGTCTCGTTCGAGAAGAACAATCCCATCACCACCCTGATGACCGACGTCAACACGGGCGACATCCGCACCGATATCCTCAATGAAAAGGTGATGAGCGCCATCATCGAGATCAAGGTGGACGTGGCCCGCACCGAGGAAATCATCCGCATCATCTGGGAAGTCGAAAAGCGCATCCCCACCCAGGTGGTGATCGGCGTCGGCGTGCGCTGCGACGCCGAGGGCGAGGAAACCATGGTCGCGCCGATACTGGAAAAGCTGGGCTACAACCCCCAGCGCGCCAAGACCAATATCGGCCTGGGCCGCAAGCAGATCCGTGATCTTACGAATGCCGCGCCGCTGGCGCAGCCCAAGGAAATGGTGAACGCATGACCAATACCCTGCACCGTTACGGCAAGGCCGAAAGCTTCGTCGACGACTACATCGTCTTTTCGCTGCCCGCCAAGAGCAAGGCAGCCGGCCAGACCGGCGATGCGCTGGCCGCACAGAAGCGCTTCATGCAGATCGCGGCGGAATACAAGCCCGCCAGCCTGGGTGACGCGCTGCACGGCGGCAGCCTGCGCCCGACCCGCAGCAAGAGCATTTTCGGCCATTGGGGCAAGCGCAACAAGCCGAACTTCAAGAAGGTTCTTGAAGGCATGAGCAAGGCGGGCACCATGGCCGCCGTGTTCGACAGCCGCGCCAATGCCGAAGCCTTCGTCAAGCGCATCAAGGAAGAAGATCTCGGCCTGTCGGTGAACATCTCGTCTTCGATCGAGAACGCCAAGAATGCCTGCAAGAATGCCGGCATCCCGCGCCACTCCATCGCCTATTCGCTGGGCTTCGAAGAAGTGGGCGACAACACGCCGGGCAAGCAGGCCATCATGCTGTCCACCATGTGCGGCCACGGCATGCTGTCGATCAACTTCGCGCAGAAGATGATGAGCTTCGTGAAGGAAAACCGCCGCACCCCGAAGGAAGCCGCCGAGACCATGGCGCGCTTCTGCTCCTGCGGCATTTTCAATACCACACGCGCCCGCCGCATCCTGGAAGACGTCCGCGTCGGCGTGAAATAGGCTTGATCTAAAGGCTTGAATGAAAAACCCGCCGGGGCGACCCGGCGGGTTTTCTTTTACCAGCTGGCGCTTTGCGCCTCGGTCACGATGCGCGCTGCATCCGCCGCCAGCATATAGCGCTGTACCACCAGTTCGTCAGCGGCTGCTTTCACCCTGGCGACATAGGCTGCGTGGCTGGGATAGCGTTCTTCCAGCGAAGGACGCGGATCGCCCTTGGCCAGGCGTTCCGCCCGCGTGGCGGCAAAGGGGATGTAGCCGCCCGTATTGCCGCAATACCGCCCCGCCTGGAAGCCCGAGGCGGTGATGTTCCAGCCGACGTAAGAGCCCAGTGGCACCTGCAGCAGCGGCGACCGGATGCCATCCATTTCGTTGCCGTCAGCGTCGGTCCAGGGGAAGAGCTGGGGAATGGTGCGCACGATTTGCGGCGGGTTGACGCTGATCGCACCCGTCATGTCGGCGACGTTGAAATCCTTGCCGAACTCATACTGGTAGAGCGGGCTATAGGCCGGGCGCGGCTGGCCCAGAATGGCGGGAAAGGCCCGGTCATAGGCTTCGGGCGTGATCAACTGTCCCGCCGCCAGCGTGGGATACCTGCTGGGCGGCGGTTCGACGCCGTCGCTGACCCAGTCCAGCAGCGCCTTGAACAAGGCGCGATTGGCGTCGGAAGTGGGGTTGGGATTGGCCGCCAGTATACAGGCACTGATCGGCACGCCCGCGCGCTGGAAGCCGCCGCGGCCGCCATTGTGGTGGGTACCCGGATTATAATAACGCCTGACATTCGCCGGCAACGGGATGTCGGACTTGGCGTCGGTGCCGACGAAATTGACGCTGGCGCGCAAATTCCAGAACTCCGCCGAGCCCAGTATTTCCACCACTTTGGGGCAATGGCCGCTCGTGCTGCAGCGGTCCAGCAGGCTGTGCTTGCCCAGCCCGCGCACCTTGTCGTCGTATTCGCTCCACCAGTTGGTGCCGTCATTGCCGATTTCATACAGGCCGACCAGCCCACCGGGCGAAGCAAAGCGATAGCTCATCGAATTCATGCGCATCGCCACGATGGGGTTGATGCCGTTGAACACCTGAAGACCGTTCTCGCCGGTGTTAAAGCCCAGATTGACGAAAGCGCGCAGGAAATTGCCCGATTGCGACACCCCGCGCCCCACCGCCCAGCGCATCTTGCCCGCCAGCGGATTGGGATTGCCGGCCTCGTCGCGCTGGGCGTGACGCAGGAAGGTGACCAGATCGCGGGTGGCGGCAAAGCCGATGCCCAGCACCTTGGGATCCCTGGCGGTGAAGGCCAGGGTGTAAGCCAGCTTGGGATCAAAGCCTTCCTTGACGCACAGCTTGGTCAGGTCGAGCGTGCCGGGGAACGGCGTCTTGCTGCAATCGGCAAATGCAAAGTTGCGCCCCTGGATTTCGTTCTGCATGCCGGCCTGGTTGTCGGAAGCGCCGGCGAACAATTTGGCATTTTCCTCGGTCGCCACCTCGAAGACGCGCCCGCCCTGCTTGCCCGGCGTGCCGCCCCTGATCGATAAGGTTTTGGTGTCGGCAGGAATATCCATGAACCGCACATAGGCGGGGCCGTTGATTTTCGCGGCCGGCACCCGCAGCGACTGCACACCCGGAGCTTCTTCCAGATCTCCCTGCCAGCCGCTGACCACATTGACATGGCCGTCGCCCAGATTGACCGCCTGGCCGCCACCGCGATTGGGCACGTCATAGATCAGCATGCCCGAGGAGCGGCTAACATCCACCGGTTTGGCGACTGCGAAGGTGGCGGAATATTCCACTTTTCCGGCCGCATTGCGGGGCGCCAGCTTGATGTCGTTGATATTGGCGTTGAGCGCGTCGTTTGGATCCAGCAGGCCAAAAAAGTGCCCTTCCAGCAGCTCATAACCACCCGGCATGGGGGTGGTCTTTTCCACCATGAAGCGGCTGACGGCGGCCGAAGCCGGTGTCGTTGCCAGCAGTCCGGCCAGGACAAGCAGTTTGGTCTTCATGATTCCGCCCCGTGATTTTTCACCAGCTTAGCCTTTTTGGCCGGGTGCGTCAGCGCCCGCCCAGGCTGGCGAATTCCCCGTTGCTGAGGGTGATCTCAGCGGCGCCCATATTCTCTTCCAGATGCGCCACCTTCGAGGTGCCCGGAATCGGCAGCATCACCGGGCTGCGCTTCAGCAGCCAGGCCAGCGCGATCTGGCCGCTGGTGGCGCCTTTGGCCTTGGCCAGGGTCGCGAGCTTGCCGCCGGCTCGCGCCAGCTCGCCGCCGCCGCCCAAGGGGTAATAGGGAATGAAGCCGATGCCGGTCTCCTGGCAGTAATCCACCACATCGTCGCTGTCGCGGTCGGCCATGTTGTAGGCGTTCTGCACCGTGGCGACGGGAAAGACCTGGGAGGCCGCCTTGATGTCGGCCACCGAGACTTCCGACAGGCCGGCATGGACGATCAGCCCCTCGTCCAGCAACTGTTTGACCGCACCGAACTGTTCGGCGCGCGGCACCCGGCCATCGATCCGGTGCAATTGCCACAGGCCGATCTGCTCCACGCCCAGCTGTTTCAGGCTTTTCTTGGTGCTGGAGATCAGATGTTCGGGACGGCAGTTGACATGCCAGGCATGGGGGCCGCCGCGGGTGAAGCCAGCCTTGGTGGCGATCAACAGCCCGTCATAGGGACGCAGCGCTTCGCGGATCAGCTGTTCGGAAACATCGGGGCCATAGGAATCGGCAGTGTCGATGAAGTTGACGCCCAGTTCCGGCAACCGCTTCAACACCCGCAAGGCCTCGCCGCGATCGCGCGGCGGGCCCCAGACGCCCGGGCCTGTGATCTGCATGGCGCCGAATCCCAGCCGGTTGACCGTGATCTTGCCGCCAATGGCGAAAGTCTTGCTCATGATCCCAATCCGCGCGGCTCCTTGATGACCTGTCGGGTGGACCAGGTGCGGGGCGTGTGGCCGCTGATTTCGGTGCCCGCTTCGTGGGAGAACCGCCGGTTCCAGATGGTGGCGCTGAGCGAAAGGATCGCCACGGTCCAGAAGGCGATGGTGAAGTCGGTGAATTGCGGGGTGGTGTGGCCGCGCACCACCATGGCAGCCTGCAGCGCCGCAGCGCCGGCGCAGATGCCCATGGACAGCATCAGCTGCTGGAACGTGGTGTAGAAGCTGGTCGCGCTGGCCATGCGGTCCTGTTCGATTTCGTCATAGGCGATGGTGTTGTACCCCGTGAACTGAATGGACATGAAAAATCCGCTCACGATCATCACGATGAACATCACCGGCATGGGCCAGCCGGGGCGAAACAGCCCGCACAGCGCATAGCCCGCGCTGGCAAAGAAGCCGTTGACCACCAGGATATCGCGGAAGCCGAAACGGCGCAGTAGAAACGGCGCCACCGGCTTTGCGGCAATGGCGCCGATTGCCGTCGCCAGGGTCATCAGTCCCGACTGCAGGGCCGTAAGTCCAAAGCCCAACTGCATCATCAGCGGCAGCAGGAAGGGATGCGCGCCCTGGGTGATGCGGGTGATCGCGCCGGCAATGACGGACGTGCCGAAGGTCGGAAGCCGCATCAAGGAGATGTCGAGTATGGCATGCGGGGTACGGCGGGCATGGAGGATATAGAGCGCGCCCAGGATCGCGCCGACCGCCAGCAGCGCCAGTCCCAGCAGAAACTTTCCGCTGTGGCTGGTCAGCTCCAGCCCGAACAGCAGCAGGCCCAGGGACAGGCTGGATAGCAGGATGCCGCGATAGTCGGTTTTCTCCGGCACCTCGCCGCGCGTATTGGCGATGAACAGGCTGACCAGCACGATGCCGATCAGGCCGATGGGCACGTTGATATAGAATATCCAGCGCCAGGAATGCAGGTAGGTGACGATGAAGCCGCCGACCGGCGGCCCCAGGATCGGTCCCACCACCGCCGGGATCAGGACCCAGGATGTCGCCTGGATCAGGTCGCGCTTTTCCACATTGCGCATCAGGACCAGCCGCCCCACCGGCATCATCAGCGCCCCGCCTATGCCCTCGACGAAGCGCGCCACGACCAGGAAGGCGACGTTGGGCGCATTGGCGCAGGCGATGGAGCCCAGCAGGAAAATGACGATGGCGCTGCGGAAAACCGTGCGGGCGCCGAACCGGTCGGCGATGCGTCCCGAGACCGGAATGAAAACCGCCAGGCTGATCAGATAGGAGGTCAGCGCGATGGACAGGCTGGGCGCCGAAACCCCCAGCTCGCGCGCCATGCTGGGCAGCGCGGTGGCCAGCACCGTGCCATCCAGCTGCTCCATGAACATGGCGGCGCCGACGATCAGGGCGATGGTGCGAAAGTGCGGGCGCGGGGCGCCGGATTCGGACATGGGCGCTGTATACAAAGATGGGCAATCCCGTTTAGGCCCCACCCATCGGATGCGCAAGCTTGCGCCATGGCCGACTCACAGAAAGGGCCCCGGTGCTGCCGGGGCCCTTTGCTGTTCCCAATCATCCGCGATCAGTAGCGATAGCCGTAGCCGTCATAGCCGTAGCCATAGCGTTCGCGATAGCGGGGCGGAGGCGGCGGGGGCGGGCCGTATTCGTAAGCGCCATAGTAGCGGTCGTCATAGCGGTCACGCTGGGACGACGAGGCAATCGCGCCCAGGGCGAACAGACCCAGGCCGAGACCGAGCAACGCGGCGCCATTGCCATTGCCGCCATG
>CANKIV010000026.1 GCA_947482125.1 Alphaproteobacteria bacterium | reverse complement strand
GTGAAGGGCCTGGCGGGGCCCAGGCGGATCGCCGATGGCTGTGCGACGGCGCTGAGTGCTCTTTGCGGCAGCAGGCTGGCGGACAGGGCGGCCAGCAGCAGGCGTCGGTCTGTCACAAGCATGGCCATGCCTTAACGCCTGAAAAAGGAGAAGTTAAGGCCCGGGAACGGGCCGCCTCGGAAATGCGCGGAACGATCCATCATTTCGCCGCATTGTAACGTTTAATGAGAGTGTCGCAGGGGCGGCATTTTCCGCGGATACTCGAAGCAATGGATTCCCAGTCTCGCGCATTTGAATCACCCGCCGAATCGAATCTTGCCGCCGCACCCCTGCCTTGCCCGCGCGCCATGCACCCCCAGACCCTGACGGTGTGGACGCCTTTTTCCATCCTGGGCGCCATGGTGATGGCGCTTCTGACCCTGCCGCGCACCCTGGTCCTTGCGCCCGTGAGCCGTCGCCGCCGTGCCTGAAGACATCGCGGCGCGGCGATGGCTGTACCTGTTCCTGGTCCTGGCCTCGACCGTCGCCGCCGTCACCGAAATGGCCGGCATCTTCCAGGTTGACGATTTCACCTGGCGCGAAACCGGCATTCTCATCCTCTTCGCCATTCTCTTTGCGTGGATCGCATCGTCTTTCTGGCTGGCAGTGTTCGGCGCCTTTGCGCGCTTTCACAAGATCAACCTGCTGCCCCTGAAGCCCGATAGCGGCATCTCGGCCGCGCGTACCGCCATCCTGATGCCGGTCTATAACGAGGATGTGGCGCGGGTGTTTTCGGGCGTGCGCGCCATCTGGGAATCCGCCGGCGCCGATTTCGATTTCTACATCCTCAGCGACAGCACCAATCCCGCCAACTGGGTGGCGGAAGAAATGGAATGGCAGAAGCTGAGAGAGGTGCTGGGTTCGGAGGCGCGCATCTTCTATCGCCACCGCGCCCGCAACACCGGGCGCAAAGCCGGCAACATTCAGGACTTCTGCGAAAACTGGGGCCAGCTCTACGACTATATGGTGATCCTGGATGCCGACAGCCTGATGACCGGCGAGACGTTGCGCAAGCTGGTAGGGTTGATGGACGCCAATCCCCGCACCGCCCTGATCCAGGCACCGGCAGGGCTGGTGGGGCGTCATTCGCTGTTCGCGCGCATCCAGCAATTTTCCTCCAGCGTCTATGGCCCGATCCATACCGCGGGGCTGGCCTTCCTGCAGGGCGCGGACGGCAATTACTACGGCCATAACGCCATCATCCGCGTGCAGGCCTTCATGCAGCATTGCGGGCTGCCAAAGCTGCCGGGCAAGCCCCCTTTCGGCGGCGAGATCATGAGCCATGATTTTGTCGAGGCGGTGTTCCTGCGCCGCGCCGGCTGGGATGTGTGGATGGCGCCCGATATCGGCGGTTCGTTCGAGGAGCCGCCGCCAACCCTGCTGGATCACCTGGTCCGCGACCGCCGCTGGTGCCAGGGCAATCTGCAGCATCTGCGCATCGTCTTCGCGCAAGGCCTGACCCTGCCCAGCCGTCTGCATCTGGCGATGGGGATCATGAGCTATATCTCTTCGCCGCTCTGGCTGTTGCTGCTGATCGTGTCGGCGGTGGACATGATGACGTATCGCGCGCCGGCGACCGCCAGCTATTTCGGGCTGGAGCCGTCGCTGGCGCTCGCCGTGTCGCATGCCGCCGAACTGGTGGTTCTGGTGCTGGCAACCCTTGTGCTGCTCTATGGCCCCAAGCTGCTGGCGGCGGTGGCGCTGCTGGACGATCCCGCCGCCACCCGCGCCCATGGCGGCACCGGCGCGGTGCTGTGGGGCGTGTTCTGGGAATCGCTTTTCTCCACCCTGATGGCGCCCATCGTGATGCTGCAGCACAGCTGGTACGTCTTCACCATCCTGATGGGCATGGCCACGGGATGGAATTCCCAGACCCGCAGCGACCGCGCCTTGCCGCTGGGCTTCGTCACCTGGAAGTTCTGGCCGCACACACTGATCGGCGTGGCCGCCACCGTCATTCTCTGGCGCCATGCCGGTGACAGCTTCAACTGGTTCGTGCCGCTGCTGGCGGGCATGCTGCTGTCCATTCCCCTGGTGGTGGTCAGTTCCAGCCCGCTGCTGGGGCTTTGGACGCGGCGGGAAAACCTGTTTGCCGTGCCCAGCGAGACGCGGGGCCTTGGCGTGATGGACCGCGCCCATGCGCTGGCCGGGGTGCATGAGAATTTGTCACAGGATGCGCGGCTATTGGTGCTGGAAGACCGCAAGGTGCGCGACCTGCATCTGGCTCTGCTGTCGGGCACGCCTCAGCCGGAGGGCGATGCCAGGCTTGGGCTGCTGCGGGCGCAGGCGGCGCGGCGCGAGACGGCGGCTTTCAGCCGCGAGGACTGGACCCTGCTGCTGTCGGATTCCGAAGGGTTGCGCGCGCTTCCGTAAAACTCGCCGCCACGCTAACCTGCGGGCAAAGAAAAACGGGGGGACCGATGCGCAGGATTCTTTTGAGTTTGGTGCTGTTGATGTTGCCGGCCTTGGCCATGGCGCAGAGCGTCAATGTCTCGGTCAATGTCGATACGTCGAAACCGGGCGCGGAAATCAGCCGTCACATCTATGGCCAGTTTGTCGAGCATCTGGGGCGCGGCATCTATGAAGGCATCTGGGTCGGCGCGAACAGCAAGATTCCCAACATCCGCGGCTATCGCAGCGATGTCGTCGCCGCATTGAAGAACATCAAGGTGCCGGTGATGCGCTGGCCGGGCGGCTGCTTCGCCGACCTCTATGACTGGCGCGACGGCATCGGCCCGCGCGCCAAGCGCCCGGTGCGGGTCAATGTCCATTGGGGCGGCGTCACCGAGGACAACAGCTTCGGCACCCATGAATTCCTCAACCTGGCCGAACTGGTCGGGGCCGAAGCCTATGTCTCGATCAATGTCGGGACCCTGACGCCCTACGATGCGTCGCAGTGGCTGGAATACATGACCTCGGACAGCAAGTCCTCGCTGGCCAATGAGCGGCGCAGGAACGGCCGCGACAAGCCCTGGAAGGTGAAGTTCGTCGGCATCGGCAACGAGACCTGGGGTTGCGGCGGCAACATGCGCCCCGAATATGCCGCCGATATCCAGCGCCGCTATGCCACCTTCGCCAACACCCCGCGCGACATGGGCACCCTGAAGATCGCCAGCGGCAGCCATGACGACAATTACGAATTCGCCGAGGTGATGATGAAGAATGGCGGCCGCTTCGACGGCCTCTCCGTTCATTACTACACCGTGCCGCGCGTCTTCCGCGACAAGGGTGCGGCCACCGGTTTTCCGGAAGCCGAATGGGCTTCGACACTGGGTCACGCCCGGCATGTCGAGACCATTGTCACCAAGACGGCCGAGATCATGGACAAGTACGATCCCGCCAGGAAGATCGGGCTGTATTTTGACGAATGGGGCACCTGGTACGACCAGGAGCCCGGCAGCACGCCCGGCTTCCTCTATCAGCAGAACACGCTGCGCGATGCCGAAGTGGCGGCGCTGCATCTGAACATCTTCCACCGCCATACCGACCGGGTGAAGATGGCCAATATCGCCCAGATGATAAACGTGCTGCAGGCCATGATCCTCACCGACAAGGAGAAGATGGTCCTGACCCCGACCTATCATGTGTTTGAAATGTACGTGCCGTTCCAAGGCGCGACGCCGTACCCCGCCAGCGTTTCTGGCGGCGGTTACAGGAATGGCGATTCAAATCTGCCGTCGGTGGATGTGTCGGCGGCGCGCGGCAAGGACGGCAAGCTTTACCTTTCCTTGGTCAATCTTGACCCGAACAGGCCGGCGCATGTTGTCACCAACCTGAGCGGCACGGCGAAGGGGCGCATCCTGACGGGCGCCGCGATGGACACGCGCAACACCTTTGCCGCGCCCCATGCCATCCGCCCGGTGCCGTTCAGCGGCAGCAGCGACAATGGCAAGCTGGCCTTCGACCTGCCGGCCAAGGCGGTGGCTGTGGTGGCGGTGGAATAGCGGTTTTCAAAGCGCAATAAAAAAGGCCGGTCTTGCGACCGGCCTTTTTCGTTTGTGTCAGACAGCTATTTGGTCCGGAACGCAAAGACCATGCTGTTCACATAGGTCTGGCCCGGATTCAGCCGCGCGCTGGGAAAGTCCGGGTGGTTGGGGGCATCGGGAAAGACGCCCGGCTCCAGGCAGATGGCGTCGCCCTGGCGATAGCTGCGCTGGTTCTTGCCGAAGAAGGTGCCGTCCATGAAGTTGCC
Source organism: Alphaproteobacteria bacterium (assembly GCA_947482125.1). Classification (GTDB taxonomy): domain Bacteria; phylum Pseudomonadota; class Alphaproteobacteria; order Micropepsales; family Micropepsaceae; genus Rhizomicrobium. Next base: position 13,184 of record CANKIV010000026.1, on the reverse strand, counting down.
GGTATAGAACTGGATGCCCGGCGCGGTGGCGCGCACTTCCATCACCCGGCCCGAGACGGGGTCTTCCACGATGGCGGCGGTGCGCAAGTCACCCGCTTTGCCGTCCACGATGAAATTGTGGTCATAACCGCGGCCCAGCCGGATCTGCGTGTCGCGGGCGTCGCGGATGCGCGCGCCCACTGGCGTGGCCTTGCGGAAGTCGAAGGGCGTGCCCGCGACCGGGCGGCGTTCGCCGGTGGGGATCAGGGTGGCATCCACCGGGGTGAAGCGTTCGGCCTTCAACGTCACCAGATGGCCCATCACGTCGCGCGCCGCATTGCCCGACAGGTTGAAATAGGCGTGGTTGGTCAGGTTCACCACCGTGGGCTTGCTGGTGGTGGCGCCGTAATCCAGGCGCAGCTCGTTCTTTTCGTTCAGCGTGTAGGTGACGGTGGCGCGCATCTGGCCGGGAAAGCCTTCCTCGCCATCGGCGCTGACATAGCTGAGCGTGACCTTGGCATCGGCGCCGCTGGACATCGCGTCGATCTTCCAGACGCGCTTGTCGAAGCCCTTGGCGCCGCCATGCAGCGAATTGGGGCCGTCATTGGTGGCCAGGGTGTAGGTCTTGCCGTCGAGGCTGAACTTGCCCTTGGCGATGCGGTTGGCGTAGCGGCCCACCGAGACGCCGAAATAATTGGGGCGGGTGAGATAATCCTGCGCCTTGTCATAGCCCAGGGTGACGTCTTCCTTGCGGCCCTGCTTGTCGGGCACGATCACCGACTGCAGCGTGGCGCCCAGCGTAATGATGCGCACCGACATCCCCGCGCCGTTGGCCAGCGTCACCGAGTCAATCTTGGTGCCGTCGGCCAGCGCGCCGAAAGACCCGCCTGTCGCGGTAGCGGCATTTGCAGCAGTGGCGCACAGCACAAGGCAGGCGGCGCCCAGAATTGCGGATTTCATGATCCCTCCCGTTTCCCGGTGCCCAATATCCCGGCAAACAAAAGTTCAGACAAGGCCATGGGGCCGGCCTGGAATGATGCGCCGCAACAAGGATGGTTGTGTGTTCCGGCGGTCGTTCCTGTCGCATCCGTGCAGCGCGGGTGAAAGCTATTTCCAGCACCAGCGCGCGGCCCTGTCTTTTGCCTTGCCGCTGCTGGGCGCGGGGCTGGCGGCTATCGCACATGCGGTGGTTCCGGGGCTTTGCGAGCGCACCGCCGGCGACATTATCCGCCGGCTGCATCAGCGGCTGGAAAAGCGGTAACAGTGCTATAAGGCCGCGTGAATCAGCATATCGCGCATCTATCCGACGACCCCAAGCGGCGCATCCTGAAGGATGTGTTCGGCTTTGACGATTTTCGCCCCGGCCAGGCCGCGGCAATGGAGAGTTTGCTGGCCGGGCGCCACGTGCTGGCGGTGATGCCGACGGGTGCGGGCAAGTCGCTCTGCTACCAGGTGCCGGCGCTGGTGCTGGGCGGGTTGACCGTGGTGGTCTCGCCGCTGGTGGCACTGATGCAGGATCAGGTGGCGGCCCTGCGCCTGGCCGGGGTGGCGGCCGACACCATCAATTCTTCCATTGACCGGGACGAGAGCATCGCCGCCTGGTGCCGGGTTCAGGCAGGCGAAACGCGCCTGTTGTATCTGGCGCCCGAACGGCTGATGACCCAGCGCATGCTGGATGCGCTGGCCCGCCTGGATATCCGCCTGATCGCGGTGGACGAGGCGCACTGCATCTCGCAATGGGGCCCGGCCTTCCGGCCCGAATATGAACAACTGTCGCGGTTGCAGGGGCTTTTCCCCAAGGCGCCGATCATCGCCCTGACGGCGACGGCGGACGAAGCCACCCGCCGCGACATCGCGCAGCGGCTGTTTGCCGGCAAGGTCAAGACGCTGGTTCTGGGTTTCGACCGGCCCAACATCAAGCTCAGCGTCGCGGCGCGCGATGACGGCCCGCGCCAGCTGCTGGATTTCATCAAGCGCCATGCCGGGCTGAGCGGCATCGTCTATTGCCTGTCGCGCAAGAAGACCGAGGAGACCGCCGCCGCTTTGGAAAAGGGTGGCGTGAAGGCGCTGGCCTATCATGCCGGCATGACCAAGGAGCAACGCGACGCCAACCAGAACAGCTTCATGACCGAAGCCGGCGTGGTGATGGTGGCGACCATTGCCTTTGGCATGGGTATCGACAAGCCGGACGTCGCCTATGTCTTCCACACCGACCTGCCGGGAAACCTGGAAGCCTATTACCAGGAGATCGGGCGCGCGGGCCGCGACGGCCGCGCCGCCGAGGCGCATATGCTGTTCGGTTCCGGCGACATCCGCATGCGGCGCATGTTCATCGACAATGAAGAGGCGAGCGACGAGCACAAGCGCCGCGCCCATGGCCGCCTTGGCACCCTGATCGGCTATTGCGAGGCGGTGCAGTGCCGCCGCCAGATCCTGCTGCAATATTTTGGCGAGGCCGCCGAGCCTTGCGGCAATTGCGACAACTGCCTGGATACCGCCCCGCTCAGCGACGGCACGGCGCAGGCGGAGCTTGTGCTGGCGGCGGTGCTGCAATCGGGCGAGCGTTTCGGCGCCACCCATGTCATCGACATCCTGCGCGGCGCCAACACGCAGAAGATCAAGGAGCGGGGGCATGACGACCTGGCCTGCTTCGGCAGCGGGGCGGCGCGCAAGAAGGAGGAATGGCAGTCGCTGATCCGCCAGATGGCGGCGGCGGATTTTCTGAGCTCCGACGAGCATGGCGGCCTTAGGATTACCGAGCGCGGTGAAGACCTGCGCCGTGGCACCGGCACCTTCCATTTCCGTCCTGCGACGCCACGCGCCAAGGTTCGTGCCGGGACGATAGCGGCCAGCGAAGGCGGCGATCCGGACCTGCTGGCGGCGCTGAAGGCGGTGCGGCTGAAACTGGCGCGTGAACGCCAGGTACCGGCCTATGTGATCTTTTCCGACCGCACCCTGATCGACATGACGGCGCTGCAGCCGCGCAACCTGGACGAGTTTGCCCAGGTGAATGGCGTGGGGGCCGCCAAGCTGAAGGATTTCGGGAAGGTTTTCCTGGCGGCGATTGCGGCGTATGCTGGCGGTTAGCTAACTGAAAAAGAAGGATTCAAGGCTGTGAAAAAAGCCACCATTCTTTTCTTTTCCGCCTTGCTTGCGCCCATGACGGCAGCACCTGTGCTGGCGCAAACCCAGCGGCCCGGTCTTGCCCCCATCCCGACCTATGAAGTGCATCGGGCCAAAGCGGCGCCGCGCATCGACGGCCAGCTGGACGATGCCGCCTGGCAAGCGGCCAGGCCGGTGACCTTTGTTTTTCCCTGGGCCGGCCAGACCGGCAAGAAGCAGAAGACCGTGGCCAGGCTGACCTGGGACAGCGACAATCTCTATGTCGCCTATGAATGCGAGGATGGCGACATCACCGCACTGCATACCCGGCACGACGATCCCACCTACAAGGACGATGCCGTCGAAATCTTCATTGCGCCGCCGGGCGTCAGGAACCTGTATATCGGGCTTGAGATGAACGCCCGGGCGGTCCTGTATGACTATCTCTATCCGTTTCCCCAGCGCCTGATAAAGAAGTACGACCTGGCGGGCGTGCGCGTGGCGGTTTCCAGCAAGGGCACGCTCAACAATAGCGCCGAGCAGGACCAGGGCTGGAATCTCGAAGTGGCGATTCCCTGGCGCGCCTTCGCCGATCTGGCCGACAGTCCCGTTCCCAAAACCGGCGACCGCTGGATCGCGAACATGAATCGCTGGGATGGAGCCGAACCCAATCGCCGCCTTTCCCAATGGTCGGACTCCGGCATGGTGAAGCCGGACCCGCATTTTCCGGACCGGTTTGGCCAGCTGCTGTTTGTTGAATGAAGAGTGGCGCGCCAAGCGAGCTTGGAGGCGACCAGTGACTGTGGCCGGGAATGTCCGGTATTGGGGCGTAACGCACCTGTCCGGTGCTGAACCCAGGGCATTACAGACCTGCCGCCAGCACATGCTATTTCTGATAGGATGGACCCACACCGGGGGAGTCAATGAAGCCGCTTGCCTTGCTGCTTGCGTACCTATGCCTGACGCTTTCCACCTTCCCCGCGCCCGCTTTCGCCCAGGACGAAGACTATCCCATTGCGCCCGAGGTCCTGGCCTGTTCGCCGCGGGTGCTGAAACCTGGCGGATCCGTCACCCTGCTGCTGGGACCCAATCACGGCGCCGAACTGGCGATCCTGCGTCCCGGTGGGCGGGAGTGGTATTTCCTGGTCCTGGGCGACGCGACCCCGAAGGACAAGCCCCTGATGACCTCGCAAGCCCTGAAGGCGGCCCGGCGCGTCACGCTGACTGAGGTCACGGGCAGCAGGCTCAATGACAAGCTGGGCGACAGGGTGTTTTCAAGGCCCGGACGCTATGTCGTCTACAATTCGGACAAGCTGGAAACCGACGGCGGCGGCGTTCGCTGCATTATCGACTATCAGCACTAGGGCCCGGCGGCGCCTCGGACGGCACACTTCCCATAAGTCGGGACATAAGCTGGCTGCTCCTTTGTGTGGCGCGCGGAGGCGTCCGCGTCTGGCTAACCCAGAAATGCGCTTTGAGGAACGACCGCTTTTGACCACGCGGGCATTGCCACGCTGACCAAAGCCGTCCTGTCGTTTGCGCGACTGCCTTGATTCCAAGCGAAGCTGATCCGTCAGGGAATAAGTGACGTAGATGGACAGCAATTCGGTCAAAGGGGAGCACTTGATGGGGACTACGTTGTACGCCGCGTTTGCGGCGCTCATTTTCATAATGCTTTCGATAAATGTGATCCGGGGCCGCAGGTACTATCACGCTGCTCTTGGCGATAACGCGGCGCCAGAGATGATGCGCCGTATTCGCGCGCACGCGAATTTCATCGAGTATACGCCAATATTCCTGATTATGCTGGGTTTTGCCGAACGGAATGGCATTCCGAGCTGGGCAGTGCACATGTTCGGTCTGGCGTTCTTGCTTGGTCGCATGATGCACGCTTACAGCCTGCTGTGGGGCGAACAGTACGATGGTAGCCGCCTGCTGGCCAATCCCGCATGGCGGGTTCGCGGCATGGGGCTAACATTTGTCCTGCTCGGCGCTCTATCGATTGTATTGATCGTTCAATACATTCTCGCGGTGCAGCGATAGTCGGAACCGGCGTCGCTGTTGGCGCAGAACGGACATTGCGCCCCACAAGCGGCCGCCATGGCGCCCCAATAGGGGGGGATGCGCTTCGAAGGTTCCACAGTTTACGTGAAATATGGGTCTCCAGCCTTGCTACACGGCGAGACCAGTCGAGCTACCCTGTCAAGCAAGTGCTTATCGTCAAACGGCTTGGTCAAGTAACTGTCCGCACCCAAACCGATTACTTCTCGAACATCTTCGACTCTGCGACGCGCAGTAAGAACCAGGACTGGTAACCGAGGCGTCCGACCCGCAAGTTCCTTCAAAACCTCAATCCCGCTCATTCTGGGCATCGCGATGTCCAATACCAAGGCGGCAGGCGATAACTCTTGAATGCGCGCGAGTGCTTCATAGCCATCCCTAGCACCAATCGCGCGGTATCCAGCCAATTCCAAACGTATTGAAATAAGATCCCGGGTGGCCGCGTCATCTTCAGCGACCACGATCCGCTTTTCGTTCACGGCGCCTCTCATTGTGCGAATCCATGCTGCATCAGGAAATCTCTCAAATTCTGAATCGTTACCGGTTTGCGCAACACCCCATCGAAGCCTTGCCCGATGAGGGCGGATAGCTGCTCAGAGTCAGCTTCGCCGGTAAATGCCACAATTCGGCAGCTCTTGCCAGTTTCTTGGCTTCGGATGGCTTGCATTGCGGCATGCCCACCCATTCCAGGCATACGGAGGTCCATCATTATCAGATCAAACGTCTGATCGGCGGCAAGGCTCACCGCGTTTTCGCCGGATTCCGCTTCGACGCAAGTTGCTCCTAAAGAGCGCATTGCGAGTTGCACGAAGTTTCGAGTGGCTTCATTGTCATCGACCACCATGACACTAACGTGGGATTGGGGGTTCGAATCCGATGGTGAAGAGGTTGCGGTAGGGTTGATGCTGGCCATGGGTGCGGGCATCTCGAACCAGAAGGTACTGCCTTTGCCCTCTGTGGAGAAAAGTCCGATGCTGCCCTTTGCGGCATCTAAAATGCCTTTGCAGATGGCAAGACCGAGCCCGGTGCCCCCATGTTTGCGAGTAAGAGAGTTATCAACCTGAGAGAAGCGCTGAAATAGCTTGTCAGCATCTTCTGACTTAATGCCTACGCCAGTATCGGAAACCTCGCATTTGAGCTGTGCCGATACCAAGTCAAGGGTAACTTTGACATGACCATTCTCTGTGAACTTGATGGCGTTTCCGATCAGGTTCAGAAGCACTTGGCGGAACCTGACTGGATCGACCATGCATTCAATTTTCATCAGATGCGGCGAGCATATCAAGGCTACCGTGTTACCTCTGTCTTTTGCCTGGAATGCCAATAGCGAAATTACTTCTTCCGCCACATCAACGACCCTTGTGGGGGCCGGAAAAATCGCTAGCGCACCATGTCCCATTTCCGAATAATCCAGGACGTCGTTGATTGTCGCCAATAGCGACCGCCCCCCATCTTGAATTCGGAGCGCAAAATCTTTGGTCCGCGCACCGAGTGTTCGATCTTCGCTAAGAAGGTCACTGAATCCTATAATGCATGTAAGGGGTGTTCTCAGTTCGTGGCTGACATTGGCCAAGAACTCGGACTTTGCGATGCTTGCGGCTTCGGCCCTATGAGCGGCGGCCCGATATTTTTTCTCACTTGCTTTCAGCATGATCGCCGAAAGCCGTTCGGCGTGAAATGCCTTGGACATTGCAAAGCCATTCATGACAATTAGCGCTGCAACGCCGATCGTCGAAAGCGATCCAAATATAGCAGTCAATATGCTCGAATTAACCCATAGATACTGCGTCAGAATTAGGCAGAGTGTGATCAATGGCGGTAACAGCAGTGCAAGCATATTGGTACGGTTGCGGTAAGAGCTCGTCACCGCGTAGAGCGACACCGAAAAGATGCCCATGATTGCCGCGATCTGCGGCACGATTACTCCAACCTTCCAAAGAATTGCCGCGTGCGCGACCCAGCACAAGGATATTGCGAATGTATTTGCTAGCGCGGCCCATCGAAGCCGTTTGCTTCCACGAAGTATCTGCAAATTTAAAAGATAGCCGGATATTTCGAGTATGAGTATGCAGCCAAGCCAGGCGGCTCCGGTTCGTGGACCTACATATTCGAAGAGAAAAAAGGATACGACAACTACCGCGGGCAAACGTTCCCAAAACTTCCGCACATCGTCTCGGCCGTCGGCAAGCACGGCATCGGGGTCGTCAACGTCGAAATCATTTACTGGCAATAGAGGCGCGGCCACATCAAATATCCATTCAAGATTCTAAGAATTGCGATAGTGCGTGACCTGAGCCATTCTTCCATCCAGCCGGAAGCAGGTCCGATGCTCGTTTGAGCATTGTACCATGAATTTATCCTCAAGGGTGGCTCCGTTCGCGTATGGCAGCGCGGCGGTATTGCGGTCAGCGAGTGCCTAGCCGTTGCGTCTCAAGTCCTGGCAGCGGCCAGGATCAAACTGTGCATCGGCATTGGAGGCTCTACCAGGCAGGAATGAGCCTTCGCGTTTGCAACTCCGCTGGTATAGCTTGACTGCAAAGCTCCCTAGCTCAAGGACGGACCAAGGTGTCACGACGAATTTTCTGGTTTTTGCCGGGACTGCTTTTACTCGCCCTATGCGCTTGGCTGTTTTGGCCACGACCGCTGGCCGTGAGGATTCTTGAAATTCAGCCAGGCGAAGCCGCGCGAGTGCTGGCCGTCAATGGCAGAATCCGGCCGCGCCTTTCGGTTGAGGTGAAGTCTCCGGTGCCGGGACGCTTGATTTTGCTGCCCTTCGATGTCGGGCAGAAGGTGGAGCGGGGCACCCTGATTGCGCGGGTGGATGATGCGCCGCAGCTGGCCGTGATCCGGCAGGAACAATCCCAACTCGCAGCGCAGCAGGAGAACCTGGCCCAGACGCGGCGCGACCTTGCTCGCTATGAGAGGTTGGCCGAGATAGTCGGAAGCCAGCGCGTCGAGCAGGCCCGCCTGGCCATGCGCCAGGCGCAGGATGAGGTTCTCCGGCTCACTGCGCTGGTCGAACAGGCGCGTGAAGTGCAGGATCGTCATCAGATTCGTGCGCCATTTTCTGGAGTCATCACCGAGCGTCCGGTTGACCCTGGTCAGACGGTTGGCAGCGATACAACGGTATATCGGCTGGCCGATACCACAGACCCCGAAGTCACGGCGCCGGTAGACGAGCTTTATGCCGCGGAACTGAAGGTTGGCATGACTGCGACGGTCGCGATTCCCGGTTTTTACCGTCCACTGGCGGCCAGTATTAGCCAGATGGAAGATCGCGTAGATCCAGAAACGGGCGCGCGTGCCGTGCGCCTGCGCTTCGTCTCGCCACCAAGCCGCGCGCCAGCGGGGCTCACGGTCTCCGTCAACTTGATCGTGGACCGGCGACCCCATGCGATCAGCATTATGCGGGGCTCGATTCTTAGCCCTTCTGCCAACCCGCATGTGCGCCGTGTGGATTCTGCAGGCCAGGTTGCCGACCAACCAATTCGTTTTATTGACTGGCCTGCGGAGAAAGTGATTGTCACCGACGGACTGAAGCCGGGTATGCGCATCCTGGCAGATCCGCGGGCCGCCGAACCCGGTCGCCGCGTGCGTGGCGCGGATTAGTCCATGCGCTATGCCGTCAAGATTGCTTTCCGGCATTTTCTGTCCAGTCCGGCTCAGACCGCGCTGCTGATCTCGGGCGTGGCGCTGGGTGTCACCGTTTTCATATTTATGAGCGCACTGATCGGCGGCCTGGCACAGTTACTTACCTTGCGCACCGTGGGCAGCATTCCGCACGTCACACTTGAAATGCGGGAACGCTCTCCCGGCCTGATCAACCCTGTCACGGGCGCCCAGTTGGCGGTGCAAAAAGACCTGAGCCGCCGCCAGCAGATCGCCGTTTGGCAGCCGTTCATTGCACAGATGGAATCTGCATCCGGCGTTATCGCCGTGTCGCCTCAGATACGGGGCAGTGCATTCCTGATCCGTGGCCAGGCGATTGCCCCAGTCGGCGTCTTTGGTGTGCTGCCGGACAAGCTTTCCGCCATAGCCGATATTTCCTCGGCGATGGTCGCTGGCTCGGCTACGCTTCCCAGCGACGGCATCCTGATCGGATGGAAACTGGCCGACGATCTGGGACTGCATGTCGGCCAGGCCATTCAGGTGCGATCAGATCGCCAGCGCGAGCGCAGCTTCCGCATCAGCGGCATATTCTCGCTGGGGATAGCAAGTGCCGATCGCCAGGCAATCTACATGAACTTCACCACAGCACGGGCCCTTTTCGATCTTCCCAGCGGCATTTCCCGCATTGAACTCAAGGTGTCATCAGTGGGCCAAGCACCGCGCCTGGCAGAGATGCTGGGCCGAGCTACGGGCCTGAAAGTGACTTCCTGGACGGATGAGAACGCCCAACTTTTCGAGGCGCTGGATGCCCAAAGCCGCACCGGAACAATTATCAAGGTCTTTGCGCTGCTGACCATCATGATCGGAATCGCAAGCGCCATGCTGCTATCGGTCATGCGCCGCAGAAACGAGATCGGCATAATGCGAGCCGCGGGCGTAGGCCGCCTCTTCATAGTCCAGGTATTCGTTCTGGAGGGCACCTTGATCGGAGCCACCGGTAGCATCGCAGGAGCGCTGCTCGCCTGGGCGGCGTTGGCGCCCTTTCCCCCTATCGCGCAGGTGAAGAGCGGCGGGCTGCCTATTGATGTCGGCCAGGGCGGAATTCTGATTGCGATCGTGCTGACCACGCTCGCGGCCGCTATCGCCTCCATCCTGCCGGCACGGCGGGCCGCCAGGGTGGACCCCGTGGAAGCCATAGGGCAATGAGCGATACCCCCCTGGTTAGGGCCCGTGGCCTGGTCAAGCGTTTCGGTTCCGGTGATGCGGAATCCACGGTTCTGCATGGCATCGACGTTGATCTTTATAGGGGGGAGCTGGTGGCGTTGCAGGGCCCTTCAGGTTCAGGGAAAAGTACCCTGTTGAGCATCCTGGGCACGCTGATGCGACCCAGCGAAGGCACGCACATGATGATGGACGCGGATCTTGCCGAAGCCGACGATGGAGAGCTGACGCGATTTCGCAACCAGAATATCGGCTTCGTATTCCAGTTTCACCATTTGCTGCCGGATTTGACGGCCGAAGAGAATGTCATGATGCCGGCTGCCGCTTCGGCCGGTCGCGAGACAGCGGCCATGCGCACGCGTGCTGCGGCGCTGCTGGATGCAGTTGGTCTTTCCGACCGGCGGCATTATCGCCCGGGCGCGATGTCTGGTGGCCAACGTCAGCGGGTTGCCGTTGCGCGGGCGCTTATCAACGCACCGGCACTCGTGCTGGCAGACGAGCCCACGGGAAACCTCGACCGCGAGTCCGCCGACAATGTGATGGATCTACTCGGCCGCTTCAACTTGGAGACCGGTACATGCTTCCTGATCTCGACCCACGACGTGAAAATTGCCGACCGCTGCTCTCGCCAGGTCGGCTTGCTGGATGGACGGGTGGTTGAAGGCAAGGGCTAGAATCGATGGAATTTTAGCGGCCTCCGGTATCGGGAATAAGCCCTTTGCAGATCTGGAGATGCCGTGGACGCGGGAAATCACACTCCAACAGTCGGTTGCTGAGTTGTTGGGGGGCGCCGCCTTGGGCGCCTCGAAGTGCCCAACCTTAACCGCGCCACGGACCCCGCTGGACCAATACCGTCCAATTCTGCCGCTGGTGTTCGTCATCAAAGCAATCGGGAAAATAGCTCCCCGTTTGCGGATGTCCGCGTTTGGCGCAAAGCGGACATTGCCGCTGTTCGATGACGCCATCCTTGCTTCGTTGCGTGTTGGAGAGGGTCGTGCCTGCTTCGTGAACGAAGCAAGGATGGCGGAGCCGGAGGGATTCGAACCCTCGATACGGCTTTACAACCGTATAACGGTTTAGCAAACCGCCGCCTTCAGCCTCTCGGCCACAGCTCCATCCAGACTTCAGCCGCGCTACTGGCTGAAGGCCGCCGCTAACCGGGCGGAAGGGCCGTCCTTTTGCCCTAGATCGCCCCGGCGCTCAAGGCGGCTGATGGGGCGGGAAATGGCGGAATTTGGCGATTTTTTGCCCGGCCGCCCGCGCCGGGCGCTGCGGCGCGGCATGGATTTCCCCTATGCCCGCCTTGCCAGCCCCGCAACCCGAGCGCAGCATTGTCCCAACAGGCCGGGCCAACCCGGCCGGCACCGGCGTTTCGCCCGCGAACCGCTTTCGGGCGAAACTTCGAAATGGAGGAGCTTCGCCATGCAAGTCCGGCATATCCTGCGCGTCAAGGGTCACGACATCATCGCCATCCAGAGCGGCGCCACGCTGGGCGAGGCGGCGCAGATCCTGTCCGACAAGAAAATCGGCGCCCTGGTGGTGAAGGACAAGACCGGCAAGCTGGCGGGAATTTTCTCCGAGCGCGACCTGGTGCATGCCATCGCGGCGGCGGGCGCGGCGGCCCTGTCGGAAAGCGTCGAGCGCCACATGACCAAGGCGCTTCAGACCTGCGTGGAATCGGATGCGGTGGAAAGCATCATGGAAGTGATGACGGTTGGCCGCTTCCGTCATGTGCCGGTGCTGGATGAAAACCAGCAGCTCTGCGGCATGGTCTCGATCGGCGATATCGTGAAGACGCGGATCGCCGAAACCGTCAGCGAGGCGGCGGCGTTGCGGGATTATATCTCCGCCACCGCCTAGGGAACCAAGGTTCCCTTTGAAATAGCCTTTTCGGACCGGAACCCGGTTTTGGGAAACACGTTTCTTTGAGCGCACGTTCAAAGGAAACCGTCCATGAAGCTCCCCCTTCTGGCCGCCACCGGCGGTCTTGCCCTTTGCGCATTCCTGCTTGCCGCGCCGGCCATCGCCCAGAACCGGGTCGACGCCAACGGCATGCCCACAACCGATTCCACACCGGCGGAGAAAGCCGAAACCGCCGCCATCAACAACCAGGTTGCCGCCAGCAACGCGGCGGCCGATGCGCAGGCCACCGCCAACAATGCGCAGTATCAGGCGCAGCAGCAGACCTATCAGAACCAGCTGCAGCAAAACCAGGCAGCGCAGGCAAACTATCAGAATGAAGTCGCCAACTATGATGCCGTGCGCGAACGCTATGCGCGCGAGCGCGCCGCCTATCACCGCGGCGTCTGGCCGGATCGCTATGCGCGCCTTGTCATCGTCGGACCCGCCGACAATGTGATTGGCGAGCGCGTGCAGCTGATCACCGGTTCGCGTGTCGGCACCGTGATCGACGCCGATCTTGCCGCAAACGGCAATGTCGCCGCCTTGCTGGTGCGCCTGGATGGCAGCGGCAAGCTGGTCTGGATCGACTCCGGCGATGTTCGCTATCACCGCGCCGACGGGGTGGTGATGACCAATCTGGATCGCCAAGATCTCAATCACATGGCCGATCAGCGCCTTTAATATTATTTAGTTTCAATAGGTTACGTGTAATCGGGCTGCCCTTGCTAAAGGGCGGCCCGTTTCGCATGCCACGGCAGCGAAAGTGCCGCCTGCTTGCCGACGGCGAGATAAGCCCGGTTTTAAAGGGTTAGGTGACGCATCGCAGCATGCGCATCACGGCTGGGACGCGTTTGGTCTGCGGGCTGTGGCAGCGGGCGGAATCGCACCTATATATAGAGGGCTTGGCAACTGGTTTCCGCCGTCTGGGGCTGGTCCACAGGCCCCTGAAAAAAAGCGCTTTTTAGGCCTTTTTTGCGTTTGACTTGCCCAGACCCCGCACCTATAACCCGCGCCCACGCTGCTTCGCGGCTGATGTTGCGAAGCGAGTGATACCGTTGAATTTAGACGTGAAAACCGTCGGACGGCGCTGTTTGACATTGTGATTTCAGGAAGGGGAACGTGGGCGGCGGCTCGGTATGCCACCATGTCAAAGCCTTGTGCTTTGGCGTGTTACTAATCGAGCAACGACGCATAATGCTCGCGTTCTTCTGCAAGACTAAAATTGTACAAATGTTCGGTCGGCGAAAGCCGGCCAAACCCTAGTCAATACAGTTTTGCGAACACGCAACTGACCGGCGCAAGCCGGTCAT
>CANKIV010000025.1 GCA_947482125.1 Alphaproteobacteria bacterium | reverse complement strand
CGCGCCTATGCCACCGGTCTTTATCGCCGCGACGAGGGCAGGCCGGATGTGTACCTCGCCGAAGAGGCGGCGGGATATGCCAGCGAAGGCTTCAATGCGGTAAAATTGAAAGTCGGTTTTGGCGTTGCCGAAGATGCGCGGGTCACCAAGGCTGTCCGCGACGCAATCGGGCCGACTGTCGGGCTTCTCGTCGATGCCAACCACGCCTACGATGCGGTTTCAGCGATCCAATTGGGCAGAAAGATAGAGGGGCTCGATATTGGCTGGTTCGAAGAACCGGTCCCCCCGGAAGATGTTGCAGGCCATCGCCAGGTTCGTGAAGCGCTGGCAATCCCGATCGCGAGCGGCGAATGCGAGTTCACCCGCTTCGGCTTCCGCGATCTCATCACCACACGGGCCGTGGATATCGTGCAGCCGGACACCTGCTCGGCCGGCGGACTTTCAGAGTGCAAGAAAATCGCAGACTTCGCCGAAACCTATAATGTTCGCTATGCACCGCATGTATGGGGCAGTGGCATAGCACTGGCCGCGGCACTGCAGCTCCTTGCGGTCATTCCATCCTTCACGCCCCATTCTCTCAATCCGGTCGAGCCGATGCTCGAATTCGACCGGACCGAGCATCCTATCCGCCAAGCATTGCTGCTAGCGCCCATCGAACATCGAAAAGGCATGGTGCAGATTCCCGACGGTCCCGGACTGGGCATCGAGATCGACCGCAGCGTGCTGGAAAGATTCCGCTAAGGCTACTTAGGCCTGCCGGATATATGTACCAGCGCACCTGAGATTATTGCTTAGCTGGCGCTCCATCCAGATAGGACGCTGGCGGCGTCCAGTGCCGCAATTCCGCAGGGCGCACCTACGCTGGGCGGGATCGTGACAGGAAAATGGCCGCTTTGGGTCAGGAGCAGTCATTCAATAAATGGCCGCTACGCGCCAATAGGGGTAAAACACCTTATGCCGATACTCAAATACTGCAGCGCAAAATCAACTTGTTTGACCTCTCTGCTTCATATGCACCGACTTGCGTGCGAGGATGGCCGGTATGGTGACAATCATGGCCGTGATGGGCGGGGTGCTGCCGCTGGTTGGCGCATCGTTTCTCGGCATGTTTTTGTTCGACCAAGTATTGAGACGCAGGATTTTCGGCTGCTAAGAAAATCATCTTAAGCGAATCTGGTTTTCTTACCCGCGTCACGCCCGCCAAGTTGTTGGTGCGGTGTTGGCATCATGATTTTCTTGTAAATAAATACAACGAAAACAATGGCTTAACAGGAAATTCCCTGTCCTCTTCTGGGGGCCATTTTTTACGGCGACCGCACCGCCGCGCTGGAAGCGAATCCCCCGCCGACATCTTGAGTGAAGCCCGATAGGCATTAAGGTGGGGCCCAGGGCGCGGCCATCAGAGCCGCCGGGCATGCGCCCGACAGCGCCCCGCAAGGGTTGGGATCACATGGCAATTCGCAATCGCGTCGTCGCCTTCACCATGGCGCTGGCCGCCGTCACCTATCTCGACCGGGTCTGTATCGCCGTCCTCGCCCCCCAGATCAGCACCGAACTGGAGCTGTCGCGGGTGCAGATGGGCTACATATTCAGCGCCTTCGCGGTTGCCTATGCCGCCTTCGGCGTACCTGCCGCCTGGTGGGCCGACCGCGACGGTGCGCGCAAGGTGCTGACCTGGGTGGTGCTGGTCTGGTCTGGGTTCACCATGGCGACCGCCCTGGCGTGGAATTTCCTGTCCATGGTGGTCATCCGTTTCCTGTTCGGGGTTGGTGAAGCCGGCGCCTGGCCTTCCGTTGCGCGTGTCTATTCGCGCTGGATTCCCCTGACCGAGCGCGGACGCATCCAGGGCATCTTCTTCGCCGGCGCGCATTTGTCGGGCGGGCTGACGCCGCTGGTGGTCGCCGCTTTGGCCGGCTGGCTGCAATGGCGCATGATCTTCATTGTCTTCGGGCTGGTCGGCGCGCTGTGGGCGGTCTGCTGGTATGTCTGGTTCCGCGATGAGCCGCGCGATCACAAATCCGTGTCGGCTGAGGAGCGCGACCATATCGAGGCGACGCGCGGGCTGGCGGCGGGCCAGGCCCAGGCATCCGGCAGCTGGACGGGGGTTTTCAAGACGCCGACCGTTGCGCCGCTTTGCGTACAGGCCTTCGCCAACAGTTACGGATTTTATTTCTTCATCACCTGGCTGCCGACCTATCTGGGCCAGGCGCGCGGCATGACGGGGGCGGAGCTGGCGATCTTTTCGGGCCTGCCGCTGATGCTGAGTTTCATTGCCGACCTGACGGGCGGCGAGGGTTCCGACCGGCTGGCCCGCAAGATCGGGCTGCGCAGCGCGCGGCGCGCCTTTGGCGTCGGCGGCTATATCCTGGCCGCGCTCTCCATCTTTCTTTCCACGCAGGTGGGCAGCGGCTTTGCCGCGGGCCTGTTCATCGCCATCGGCGGGGCCTGCTCGATGCTGACCCTGGCGCCGGCCTGGGCCACGGCGGTCGATGTGGGCGGTCGCCATGCCGGCGTCACCGCCGGAACCATGAACACGGTCGGCCAGGTCGGTGGCATCCTCAGCCCGCTGGTGCTGGCCTATCTGGTGGACGCGACCAACAACTGGAATTTCCCGCTGCTGGTGCTGGCGGGCATCTATGCCGTGGCCGCCGTCGCCTGGCTGCTGATCAATCCGGATCAACGGGTCGAAGCCCGATAAGGAGTGGCCTCGTGAAAATGTCTTTCCGCTGGTTCGGCGACGGCGATCCGGTTTCTCTTCAATACATCCGGCAGATTCCCGGCATGCACGGCATCGTTTCCGCCATTTACGACGTGCCGGTGGGCGAAGTCTGGCCGGTGGAACAGATCCGGGCCTTGAAGGCCAAGGTGGAAGCGCACGACCTGGCGCTGGACGTGATCGAATCCGTTCCGGTCCATGAAGACATCAAGCTCGGCAAACCGAGCCGTGACCGACTGATCGCCAACTACCAGCAGACCATCCGCAACCTGGGAAGCTGCGGTATAAAAGTGATCTGCTACAATTTCATGCCGGTGTTCGACTGGACCCGCACCAGCCTCGCCAAGGTGCTGCCCGATGGTTCCACCACACTCACCTTCAGCACCCAGGAAGTGGATGCGATCGATGTCAGCAAGGGCATTTCGCTGCCGGGCTGGGACACCAGCTACAAGGCGGATGAGCTGAAAGCCCTGCTGGCCGAGTATGCCCAGATAGACGAAGAAAAGCTCTGGACCCATCTCGGCCATTTCCTCAAGGCCATCGTGCCGGTGGCGGAAGCCAGCGGCATCAAGATGGCGATCCATCCCGACGATCCGCCGCGCCCCATTTTCGGCCTGCCGCGCATCGTCAAGAACCGCGACGATCTGGAACGGTTGCTGCGGGTGGTGGACAGCCCGGCCAATGGCCTGACCCTGTGCTCCGGGTCGCTGGGTGCAGGGCCAAAGAACAATGTCGAGGCACTGGTGCGCGAATTCGGCGGCCAGGGCCGCATCCATTTCGCGCACTTGCGCAACGTCAAGGTCAATGACGCCGGCGACTTTGAAGAAACCGCGCACAAATCCGATTGCGGCTCGCTGGACATGGCCGCGATCGTCAAGGCCTATCACGATGTCGGCTTTGAAGGTTATGCCCGGCCCGACCATGGCCGCATGATCTGGGGCGAAAAGGGCAAGCCGGGGTACGGCTTGTATGATCGGGCGCTTGGTGCGGTCTATCTGAACGGGCTGTGGGAAGCGATCGACAAATTCGTGCCGGCGCCGCGCTAGCCGATACGCTTCATCCAGCCCAGCCCCGCCAATGTGCCGGCGGCCGGATTGTATTCGCAGCCGATATGGCCGGCATAGTTCAGCCGTTCGATGGTCTCAAGGATGCGCAGGTCGTCCAGCTCTCCGCTCATCGGCTCGTGACGTAGCGGTGCGGACGAAATCTGGATATGGCCGGTGATCGGCATCAGCGTCTCCAGCCCGCGCGTTACGTCGCCGTGAATGATCTGCCGGTGATAGATGTCAAACTGCAGTTTCAGGTTGGGGCGTTGCATCTCCCCGATCAGTTGCGCGGCCAGGTCGAAATTGTTCATCAGATATCCGGGGACATCGCGGTTGTTGATCGGCTCGATCAGGATATCGATGCCGTCCGCCGCGTCGCAGGCCCATTGGATAGAATCGCGATAGGCGGCAAGCGCGCCGCTTGTGTCGCCGGGCGCAATCCCGGACATCAGATGCAGGCGCGGCGTGCCGGACGCGCGCGCATAGGTGAGGGCGGTCTGGACGGAAGCGCGGAATGCCGCGCGCCGCTCGGGAAAACAGGCGATGCCTTTTTCGCCCGCCGCCCAGTCGCCCGGCGGCATGTTGAACAACACTTGCTTCAACTTGTGGCGCGCCAGAAGCCGGGCAATCTCTTCGGGCGCAAGCTCGTAAGGGAACAGATATTCGACGGCCTGAAAGCCGGCGTCCGCGGCAGCGGCGAAGCGATCCGGGAAGGACCACTCCTTGAACATCCAGGACAGGTTGGCGGCGAATTTCAGCATGCGCCGTCCTTTTGCCCCGTCCGGCGGCGATTGTCGCCTGCCGCGTTGCCGCCGATGGGGCGTTCGCAACTGCACAAATTCTATGCTGTGACCGAGCGGAAAATGCGGTGGACAGTGCTCGTCCATACGGGCCAACCTGCGGTTAAAATACGAGGAAAAGGGCGAAGCATGCTGAATACCAACCGGCGCGATCTTCTGGCCGGCGCCGTGGTGCTGTTCGGATCGTCCCTGGTCGCGCCTTTGGCCCGGGCCGCAACAGCGGCCGGATCGCCGGCCGGCTTTGCTGCTTCGCACGCCGTCTTTACCGAAGAGCAGCGCACGCTGGTTGCGGCGCTAAGCGAGCGCATCATTCCCACAACCGATACGCCGGGCGCCATCGCCGCCGGGGTTCCCGCCTTCATCGAGATGATGCTGGCGGACTGGTACGGGCCGACCGACCGCAACGAGTTCATGGCGGGCATCGGAATCGTGGATGGCTATGCCCGCGTGCGCTATGCCAAACCCTTCGCCCAGCTGCCGCCGGATTCGCAGGATGCCATCCTGAGCCTGGCGATGGAGAATGCGGTGCCGGGTCTGGCGCGGAGCTTCTTCGATCACTGCCGCCAGATGGTGATCCTGGGCTATTACTCCTCCGAGATCGGCTGCAAGCAGGAACGCGTCTATCTGCCGGTGCCCGGCCGCTATGACGGCGCCTATCCCTATGCCGAAGTGCGGCGAATCTTCTCCTCCTGATCCGGAAAAAAGCACGCGAATGGCGACCTACGATTTTGACGCGATTGTCATCGGTTCCGGAGTCAGCGGCGGCTGGGCGGCGAAGGAACTGTGCGAAAAGGGCATGAAGGTGCTGATGCTGGAACGCGGCCGCATGGTCGAGCACCAGACCGACTATGTCACCGAAGGGTTGGGGCCGTGGGAACTGCCCTATCGCGGCACCCTGCCGCCGGCTGAAGTGGAGCGCGATTTCCCCATGGCCAAATGGGGCGGCGCCGCCAATACCGCGCAGACCCACTATTACAGCAACGACCGCCTCAATCCGTTCGATTATGAAGGCTCCAAGCCGTACCGCTGGGTGCGGCCCAACCAGGTCGGCGGCAAGTCGCTGATCTGGGGCCGCGTGGCGCTGCGCTGGAGCAAGATCGATTTTGAAGCCAATGCGCGTGACGGCCATGGCAGCCCCTGGCCGATCAATTATGACGAAATCGCGCCCTGGTATTCCTATGTCGAGAAGTATGCCGGCATCGCGGGTTCGAAGGAAAACCTGCCGCAACTGCCCGACGGCGAATTCCAGCCGCCGCATCCGCTCAATGTAGCCGAGATCTGGGCGAAGGAACGGCTGGAAAAGGCCATGCCGGATCGCAAGCTGATCTCCGCCCGCACCGCCAACATGACGCAGGACAAGCCGGAGCAGGGGCGGATGCGCTGCCAGAGCCGCTCGCAATGCGCACGGGGCTGTTCCTTCGGCGCCTATTTCTCAACCCAGGCGGTGACCCTGCCGGCGGCGCGCAAGACGAACAACCTGACCCTGCTGTCGGACCAGGTGGTGACAAACCTGGAATATGATCCGGCGACCAGGCGAGTCACCGGCGTGCGCGCTGTGGATGCCAATACCAAGATGGCCAAGGTCTACCGCTCGCGCATTGTTTTTCTGTGCGCCTCCACCAATGCGTCGGTGCAGATACTGCTGAATTCCCGCCTGCCGGGCAGCAGCCGCAGCTTTGCCGACTCCAGCGGCACGCTGGGACGATTCATGATGGACCACGCCTTCCGCACATCCTTCTGGGGTTCGGTGCCGCAGGGCGAGCTCGATCCCTATATCGCTTATGGCCGCCGTCCCAACGGCGTCTATATCCCGCGTTTCCGCAACATCAACGGCCAGGACACGGACGCCGATTTCGTGCGCGGCTATGGCATGCAGGGCGCCGCCGGCCGCAACGTGGCCACGCCGGTCGGTTTCGGCAAGACCATGAAAGAAGGCTTGCGTGAGTACGGCCCCTGGACCTTGCGTTTCACCACTTTCGCCGAATGCCTGCCGTACAAGGACAACACCCTGACCCTGCATCCCACCAAGGTGGACCGTTTCGGCGTGCCGCTGGCCGTGTTCAACGTCACCTTCCGTGACAATGAGATGAAGCTGCTGCGCGATTCCGCCATCCAGGGCGAGAAGATGCTGAAGGCGGCGGGCCTGGTGAATGTCGGATCGTCCAGTGACGCGCACGTGCCGGGCGACGCCATCCATGAGATGGGCGGCGCCTGCATGGGCGCAGATCCCGCGACATCGGTGGTCAATCGCTGGAGCCAGGCGCATGACGCGCCCAACCTGTTCATCACCGATGGTTCGCAGATGGCGTCCACCAGCTGCGTCAATCCTTCCATGACCTTCATGGCCCTGACGGCGCGGGCCGCCGACTATGCCGTCAAGCAGGTCAAGGCGAACGCGATCTGACGCGCTTCAACAAATCAAAAAAGGGGAAATGCATGGGCTGGGTCGACAAGCGCATTCTTTTTGCCGCGGGATTCTTGCTGACGGCTGCCGCCGCGATGGCGCAGACGCCGCCGGCGCCGTCGACGCCAGTGGCCGGCGGGCAGGGCATTCCCAAGCCGGGTCCGATGGTTAAGGGCAAGCCCTATGCGCCACAAACCTTGCTGCCGGGCGGTATCGTGATGCCGCTCTGGCCGGCAGGCTCGCCCTTCCTGAACGCCAAGCGCGTTTCCGAAGCGGAAATTTACACGATGGACCCATTCGTGCCCGGCCGGGTCGAGCGCATCATCAACATTCACAATCCCTCGATTGAAGTGCATCTGGCGCGGCAAGGCGACAATACCGGCGCCGCCATCATCCTTGTGCCGGGCGGCGGTCACAACACCCTGGTGGTCGGGATCGAAGGCATCGATCCGGTGCCCTTCTTCTTCAACTATGGCGTCACCACCGTCATCCTGCGCAATCGGCTGCGCAAGGATGGCTATGACGCCAAGCTCGACGCGGTGTACGACCTGCAGCAGGCCATCCGCCTGGTGCGCGCGCATGCGGCGGAATGGAAGCTCGATCCCAAGAAGATCGGCGTGATGGGCTTTTCGGCGGGCGCCGAGCTGACCATGGCGGCGGCAATCCAGTATCCGGAGTTCGACGCCAAGAATAACGACGCCGGCGATCCGCTGGCGGGCATCACCTCGCGCCCCGATTTCGTGGGTTCGATCTATCCCGGTCCCTCGCTGTTCACCAAGGGCGGCACGCCGCCGATCCCGAAAGATGCGCCGCCATCCTTCCTCATCTGTCCGGGCTGGGGCGACAAGGTGCATGCGGTGTGGGCGGACGAGTATTTCTCCGCCATGCTGCATGCGGGCATCCCCAACCTCGAGATGCACATCTATGCCATCGGTACACATGGCCGCGGCCTCAGCTATCGCGAAGGCACGGCGCTGGGCACATGGCCGACCCGCTTCACCGACTGGTTCCGCGATCTGGGTTTCCTGAACAAGCCGGGCGTCGAGACCCTGGCGGCGCGGGATGTCGAAGCTTTCGTCAAAGCGCCGCCCAAATAAATGAGGCAACTGCACCTTGTCCTGGCCGGGCTGACGCTGGCATTGCTGGCGGCCGTCCCGGGCAGGGCGCAGGGGCCGCAGCCGGCCCGCTTTGACTGGTTCGAATATGCCGGCGACGACACCACCTTCAACTTTCCGGCCGGCCCGTCCGAATATCGCAATCCGGTGCTGGCGGGCTTTTATTCCGATCCCAGCCTGACGCGGGTGGGCGATGATTATTATCTCACCGCCTCCACCTTCACGTACTTTCCAGGCCTGCCGGTGTTCCGCAGCCGCGATCTGGTGCACTGGACCCAGATCGGCAATGCCATCGACCGGCCGGGGCAATTGAACTTTGACGGGCTGGGCCTTTCGCGCGGCGTCTTCGCGCCCGACATTTCCCATCACGCCGGCACCTTCTACATCGTCAACACCTGCGTGGATTGCGGCGGCAATTTCATCATCACCGCCAAGAACCCGGCCGGTCCCTGGTCCGACCCGGTATGGATCAAGGACGTCGGCGGCATCGACCCATCGCTGTTCGTCGATGATGACGGTGCGGCCTGGCTGATGAACAATGCAGCGCCTGCCGGGCCGGTGCTTTATGAAGGGCACCGGGCCATCTGGATACGGCGCTTCGACCTGAAGACGCTGAAGACCCGTGGCCCGGCCAGGATGATCGTGGATGGTGGGGTGGATATCTCGCAGAAGCCGATCTGGGCGGAAGGTCCGCACATCTTCAAGCGCGATGGCCGCTATTACCTGATCACCGCCGAAGGCGGCACCGCCATAAACCATTCCCAGGTCGTCTATCGTAGCGACAGCCCGGAAGGCCCCTGGACGGCCTATCCCCGGCCTATCCTCACCCAGCGCGATCTCGAACCGCTGCGGCGTTATCCCGTCACCTCTGCCGGTCATGCCGACATCGTCGAAACCCAGAATGGCGAATGGTGGGCGACCTTCCTGGCGACGCGGCCCTATGGCGACGACCTCTACAATACCGGGCGCGAGACCTTCCTGCTGCCGGTGCATTGGCGCGACGGCTGGTCCGTCATCACTGCGCCGGGACAGGGGATCGCGCCAGTGGTGCGTCATCCCGATCTGCCGCGCGAGAAAGCGCCCGCCACGCCCACCAGCGGCAATTTCGTTTTGCGCGAGGAGTTCGATGGCAAGACCCTGGCGCCCTACTGGATGACGCCGCGCGTGCCGAAATCCGCCTGGCACCGTTTGCGCGCTGGAACACTGGAACTGACGCCCCGCGGGCCGCGCATCGGCGAAAAGCTGCAGCCCAGCTTCATTGCCCGCCGCCAGCAGCACCTCGCCATGACGGCGTCCACCTCCCTGCGCTTTGACGCAGGTCGCCCCGGCGACAAGGCCGGGCTCGCGGTCTATCAGGATGACGCGCATTACTATTTCATCGGCATCGTCAATGACGATGGCCGGCGCGTGCTGCGGGTGGAGCGTCGCGCCAGCGCCAAGGACGCGGTGGACGGCGCGGTTCTCGTCTCGGTGCCGTTCGCCGATGCCGCCGCACAAATACAAATTCGTGCGCGGGGCGGTCGCTATGATTTCAGCTACCGCACCGGGCAGGGTGGCTGGACGCCGCTGCTCAGCGATGCCGACGGCACAATCCTCAGCACCAAGGTGGCGGGCGGTTTTGTCGGCGCCATGATCGGGCTCTATGCCCATTCGCCAACCGGCCCCAACTAGGCATGAGACAATATAGCGGTTGAACCGGCGCGCCCTGCCGGGATAGCTGCGTGCCATGTCTTTGGCAAAGCAGTCTCATCCCGACCTGGTGCATTTCGCGCTCGCGGTCGGCGGTTTCGCCATCGGCACCACCGAATTCGCCACCATGAGCCTGCTGCCCTATTTCTCGCGCGACCTGGGCATCGATGCGCCCACCGCCGGGCATGTGATCAGCGCCTATGCCCTGGGCGTGGTGCTGGGCGCGCCGCTGATCGCGGTTCTGGCAGCGCGGATTTCCCGCCGCAGCCTTCTGATCGGACTGATGGGCGTGTTCGCGCTGGCCAACGGGTTGACGGGGCTGGTGCCGTCCTATCATGCCATGTTGGCCTCGCGCTTTTTCAGCGGCTTGCCGCATGGCGCCTATTTCGGTGTCGCCATGCTGGTGGCCGCGTCGCTGGTGCCCAGCGAAAGGCGCGCCCAGGCCAGCGCGCGGGTGTTGATGGGGCTGACCATCGCCACCATCGTCGGCGTGCCGGCGGCGAACTGGCTGGGGCTGGTGGTGGGCTGGCGCTGGAGCTTCGGCATTGTCGCGTTGCTGGCGTTGCTCACCGCGCTGCTGGTGGCCCTTTTCGCGCCGCATCAGCCGCCGGCGAAAGACGCCAGCCCCTTGCGGGAGCTGGGAGCGCTCCGGAACAGGAAGGTCTGGATGACGCTGGCGATCGGCGCCGTCGGTTTCGGCGGACTGTTCGCGGTCTATACCTATCTCGCCACCACCTTGCTGGAGGTCACGCGCGCCGATCCCGCCATCATCCCGCTGGTCTTCGCGGTGTTCGGGGCCGGCATGACCACGGGCCTGGTGGTTGTGCCGCGCTTTGTGCATCACGGACTGATGCGGACGGCAGGCTGGCTGCTGCTGTGGTCGGCCGTCATGCTGGCGCTCTATACCCTGGCCGCGCCCAATCTCTGGCTGGTCATGCTGGATGTCTTCGCCATCGGGCTGGGCGGGGCGCTGGGACCGATCCTGCAGACTCGGCTGATGGATGTGGCGGGCGAGGCCCAGACCCTGGCGGCGGCGCTGAACCATTCCGCCTTCAATGTTGCCAATGCATTGGGCCCGTTATTGGCGGGTTTTGTGATGGCCGCCGGGTTCGGCGTCGCGTCCAGCGGCGTGGTCGGTGCGGGCCTGGCGCTTGCCGGGCTGGCGATCTGGTCGGTCGCGCGGCGCTAGGCTGTCACGAAAATGCCTTGCGACATGTCGCGCTTTGTAATGTCGCGCGGCCATATTCGGTGCTAGTGTGATCCGGTCAGGGAGGAACGCCCGCTGATTTTGCGGAGTATTCCAATGACGGACCATATAGAAAGCAAAATCCTGTGGTCGACGGTGCTGCTGTCCAGCATCGTGCTGATTGGCCTGGCTTTCACCGTCCGCATGCCGCTCAGTATTTTTGACGCCGTGTTCGGCGTCTGCCTGGCGCTTTTCGCATTGCGCAAGCTGTGCCGGCGTCCGCGCGGCCGCAAGTTTCTCTACTAGAGATAGGGCATCAGCAGCCGGGCCGCCGCATTGCGCAGCCTCAGCCACACCCGTTCCGACGCCAGGGTATCAGGATCCAGCTGCTGGCCCCGCGCGATCTTGCGGTCGATCACCGCGTCCAGCCGGGCCGTGAGATCACGGTTGGCGCATTCCAGGTCGAATTCAAAGTTCAGCCGCAGGCTGCGCGCGTCCCAGTTGGTCGAGCCGATCCAGCTCCATTCGCCGTCCACGGTGCAGAGCTTGGAATGGTCGAAGGGTGGCGGGGTGGTGATGATGCAGGCCTTGATGTGGCGGAAGAAGCGCAGGTGACCCCGCATCGCCCAATCCATCA
This sequence comes from Alphaproteobacteria bacterium, assembly GCA_947482125.1. GTDB lineage: Bacteria > Pseudomonadota > Alphaproteobacteria > Micropepsales > Micropepsaceae > Rhizomicrobium. The sequence goes on along the minus strand of CANKIV010000025.1, from coordinate 5,913 downwards.
CATGCTGGTCGCTTTTTAGGGGCAGAATGATCTGCACCTCCACGCCGCGCAGGCCCGCCTGGGCGATGGCGAATTGCAGGCGCGGATCGGGCAGGAAATAGGGGGTTACGATGCGGATGCGCTTTCTGGCCAGCGACAGCGCTGCGCCCAGGATCATTTCCGATTTGTAGAGATCGGCATCGGGTCCCGACCGCACGCCCCGGGCAAAGACATCGCCCGCGGCCTCCAGTTTCGGCCACCAGCAATCCTCATCCAGCATTTCGTCGGTGGTGAAGGTCCAGTCGCACGCGAAGGCATCCATCACCACCCGCACCACCGGGCCGGTAATGCGAAAATGCGTGTCCCGGATGGCGCGCTTGCCGACGCAGCGCGCTAGGTTCTCCGCTCCGACATTCATCCCGCCGGTGAAGGCGAGACGACCGTCCACCACCAGCACCTTGCGGTGGTTGCGCATGTTGAGGAACGGCATGCGCCAGGGCAGCCAGATGTGCAGGAAGCGGGCGCAGGCGACGCCGCCGGCGCGCATGCGGTAGAGGATCAGCGGGCAGAAATAGCCGGCGCCGATACTGTCCAGCAGAACCCGCACTTTCACGCCGCGCCCGGCGGCTTCGATCAGGGCATCGGCGAATTCGCCCCCCGCCGCATCGTTGCGGAAAATATAGGAGCTCATGGCGATGCACTGTTTGGCGCCGCGGATGGCCTCCAGCATGACGGGATAGGCTTCTTCGCCGCTGTCCAGCGGAGTCACCGCGTTCCCCGCGATCAGCGGTTCGCCCGTCACGCGCTGGCTGGCATCGCAGAGCAGGGCGATATTCTCAGGTGCCTCGGGCCGGGAGGTGCCGGGACCGCCGGCGCGGGCGTGCCGCCACCGCATTTTCACGGCCCGCCGTGTCACGCGGTTGATCCCGAACAGATAGTAGAGCAGCGAGCCGAACATCGGCGCCAGCCAGACCAGGCCGATCCAGCCCAGGGCGCGGGGAACGTCGCTCTTCTTCAGCAGGACATCGATGGTGACCAGTCCCGCCAGAAGGACATGGAGGGCAAGCGCCAGCCCTTCAAGCAGCGGGGACGACCATTCTATCGAGATTGGAAACATTTTCCCTAGGGTACCGTTTTTCTTATGCTATTCAGGGCTATAGACTTGAAACTTGTTCACAATTCGTCAGTTTGAATATCACCTGCTTTTATAACGCATTACAGGCCGAATATGGCGCCTTCTTTCCCGAATCATTCCGCCGACCATTCCCTGCGCGTGGTGAGCTGGAATCTCCTGCGCCGGGTCGGAGCGGGGGTCGAGGACGTCGCCAGGCTGGTGAAAAGCCACCATCCCGACCTGCTGCTGCTGCAGGAATGCACCGAGGATATCGTCACCCTGCCGTCGCTGGTGGGCGGGCATTTCTTCCGCCACCCCATGCAGTCGCGCATCTATGGCCTGGCGGCCTGGAGCCCGCACCCCTTTCCCGCATCCACCGAGATCCGCCTGCCGGCCTCCATCCTGCCGGGGCGGGTGCCGCCGCGCCTGGCGCAACTGATCAATTTTCGCGGCGTCACCTTCGCCAATGTCCATCTCAGCCACGGCCAGTTTCTCAACCGCTTCCAGTTGCGCCACATCATTGAACAGATGGAAGGTCCCGCCGCCATCATCGGCGACTTCAATGCCGTGGGGCCGGTCGGCCTGCAGGGCTTTGCCGATATCGGGCCGCGCCGCCGCACCCATCGTGCCGGCAAGATCGTGAACCTGCGGCTGGACCGCTGCATCGCGCGCGGGCTGGTCTGTTCGGCGTCCGAAGTGCTGGCCAAGGGGCCCAGCGATCACCATCCGATGGTGCTGGACATGGCGGTATCGGGCGCCTTCCATGATCCGTCGCTGGAAGACAGCGCGCTGCTCGGCGCTTATTAGAAAGTCAATTCCGCGGCGGTCTTTTGCAGGTTTGCGGCGGTGCTGGCCAGCATCTCCGCCAGCGGCTTTTCTTCCCGGTTGATGCAATGGGCTGCCTTCAGCCCGATCTCCCGGACCTGGTCCGGCGAGGCGGACAGCTTGCCGGCCAGCGCGATCACCGGGGTCTTGCCGGCGCGACCGCACAGGCCCTGAATCAGCTTGCCCTGAGCGCTCTGACCGTCGAGATGGCCTTCCCCGGTGATGATGAGGTCGGCATCCCTGGCGGCGGCGTCGAAGCCGGTCATGTCCAGCACGATTTCGATACCGCGCCGCAGTGTCGCGCCGAAAAACGCCATTGCCCCGAAGCCGAGGCCACCCGCCGCGCCGGCGCCCGGGGTCTGGGCGATGTCGCGGCCCAGTTGATCTTTCACGAGGCTCGCAATGTGCTGCAGTCCTTCATCCAGGAAGGTCAGGCTTTCGGTGGTGCCGCCTTTTTGCGGGCCATAGACCCAGGCGGCGCCCTTGGGCCCGAACAGGGGATTGGTGACGTCGCACAACACTTCCATGCTTTCGAACGGAATTGGCGCGGCAACCAGCCGGGCAATGTTTTTCAAGTGTCCGCCGTCCGGCGGCACGGTGTTTCCGTTCGCGTCCAGAAAGCCCCAGCCCAGTGCGGCGGCGGCGCCAATGCCCGCATCATTGGTGGCGCTGCCGCCGATGGCCAGGATGGCGCGCCTGGCGCCATGGGCCTTGGCGTCGGCCAGCAATTGTCCGGTGCCGAAGGTGGAAGTCTTGAGCGGATCGCGTTCGCCCAGGGTCAGGCACTGCAAGCCGCTGGCCTCGGCCATTTCGACCACGCAGGTCTGCCGGTCGGCGGAGAGGCCGTAACGGCCCCTTATGGTGCGGCCCAGCGGATCGGCGACGTCCTTTTCCATCCAGTTCAGGCCACGCGGCGCGCGCAGCACGTCCAGCAGCCCTTCGCCGCCGTCCGACAGCGGCATCTCGGTGATGCGCGCGTCGGGATGGCGCTGGCGCAGGCCCGCCGCAATGGCGCGGCAGACGCCGTCGGCGGCAAGCGCGTCCTTGAAGGAATCACAGGCGATCAGGATGTGCATGGCGGGCGGTTATAGAGGGATGTTTCAGCCCGCGAAACCGCCCTGTGCCCATATCCATCGCGCAGAATGTGATGGTTGCGCCGGCATCCATGCTGCCCATGACCTGTCCTTTCTGTAAGCCAAAACACGTTGCATGGCTCCCCGTTCCTGCTCTTATGACGCCATGGTCTGGCTCCGCATCACCCTGGTGTTCGCTGCCGTCCTGCTCCTGGGCGGGCAGGCAAGGGAAGACCGCAATTTCACCGAATGTCCCGAATGTCCGCAAATGGTGGCGATTCCGGCGGGCAAATTCCTGATGGGCAGCCCGGCGCGCGAGCCGGGGCGGTTCGATTCCGAAGGGCCGCAGCATGCGGTGACGGTGAAGGCTTTTGCGCTGGGAAAATATCCCGTCACCAGCGAGCAATTCCTGACCTTTCTCAATGTCACCGGCTACCGTCCCCGCCCCTGCAACGAATTGCTGGGGCTGGGCTGGAAGCAACTGTTTCGCGGTCAGGCCGCCACTCCCACCGATGTCGAGCCGCCGCTCTGGCCCGCCGTTTGTCTCGACTGGAAGGATGCCGAAGCCTTCATCGCCTGGGTCAATGCGCGCGCCCGCGCTGCCCGTCCTGCGCTGGCGGGTCGCAATCCCTATCGCCTGCCCAGCGAAGCGGAATGGGAATATGCCGCCCGCGCCGGCACCAGTACCGCGCGCTGGTGGGGCGAGGAGATCGGCATCGGCAATGCCAACTGCAACGGCTGTGGCAGTCAGTGGGACAACCGCCTGCTGGCGCCGGTGAACAGTTTCGCGCCCAATCCGTTCGGCCTTGTCGGGATGCTGGGCAATGCCTGGGAATGGACAGCGGATTGCTGGCATCCCTCTTACGTCGGGGCACCCGCCGATGGCCGCGCCTGGGGGGACTCTTTCTGCACCAAGCGCAGCATTCGCGGCGGCTCCTGGAACAATGTCCCGATCTTCATTCGCAGCGCCTCGCGGGCAGGGGCCTCGGAAAATGGGGCAGGGGATTATGATTATTCGACCCTCACCGGTTTCCGGCTGGCGCGCGATTTACCGTAGGACTGCCTTGGGATCGAGATCGATGGTCAGCAAGGTCGCGCGCTCATAGCGCCCCGGCGGCAGTTGGATGGGCGAGGCCAGTAACGCTGCATCCCGCGCGCTCAGCGCCATGTTGCGAAAGGCGCTGTCGTTGTGAAACCGCACCTGGTCCACCACGATGACATCTTCGATCACGCCGCTGCGCAGCAGCCGCACCTGGACCAGCACCGGAATATTGCGGGCGCCGCGGATGTTGAGATCGGGCAGCCAGCGGCGCAGGATCTGCGCCCGGATGAAATCCTTCAGGGCGTAATTGCCGCCACCGCCGCCCGAGCCGCCATTGCCCGGTGCGCCGCCATTCTCGGCGGTAGGCAATGCGGCATCGGGTGTTTTCAACTGCGCCATCGCCTGCAGCCGGGCGGAAAAAGCATCCACCGGTTGGCGCACGCTGTCGGGTCTTGTCCCGGTGCGCTCCGGTGCGCTGTCCGGACGCGGTCTTGCCACCTGCATCCGCGCCGCCGGCGTGGCGCTGCCTTGTCCCATGGTGCCGCCGATCACCAGTTCGACCGGAAGGCTGCGGAACATCGTATTTTGCATGTCGGGGCGATGGGCCAGGTACCATAGCGCGGCCAGCAGCAGCGCGCCGTGCAGCAGCAGCGAAAAGGTGATCCCGCCCCAACGTTCCCGCAACTGCCTGACCTGGCTGGTCTCCATCGGCCCAGTCTATTAATTTAACCCTTCCTGCGCTATTGAGCCGTCATGAAGATAAAGCTCCATCAGAATGACCTGCCGGACGGCCTCAATCTGGGGCCGGTGGTGGCAATCGACACCGAAACTCTGGGCCTCAACCCGTTTCGCGACCGGCTCTGCCTGGCGCAATTGTCGTCGGGTGACGGCGTCTGTCATGCCGTGCAGTTCGCCGCCGACAGCTATGCCGCGCCCAACCTGAAAAAGCTGCTGACCGACCCGGGCACCACCAAGCTGTTCCATTTCGCCCGCTTCGACATCGCCATGTTCCGCCGCTATCTGGGCGTGGACTGTAAGCCGGTCTATTGCACCAAGATCGCCTCCAAGCTGGTGCGCACCTATACCGATCGGCATGGGCTCAAGGATCTGGTGCGCGAACTGCTGGGCGTGGAGATTTCGAAAGAGCAGCAATCGTCCGACTGGGGCGCCAGCGAGCTTTCGGAAAAGCAGCTGGCCTATGCCGCCAGCGACGTCGCCCATCTGCACCAGCTGAAAACCATCCTGGATGCCATGCTGGCGCGTGAGGGGCGCACTAATCTGGCCAAGGCCTGTTTCGATTTCCTGCCGGCCCGCGCCGAGCTGGATCTTGCCGGTTGGGGCGAGACCGACATCTTCGCCCATTGAGTAATGCACCGTGTACGGAGCGTTTGCACCGTAAACCGGTCCGCCTTGCGGTCGGTCCCATTTCGCGCGAAACTGGCACGAAATTCGCTTAACGCCGCCGTAACCTGGCTGGCCTAAGCTGATGGCGTATAAAAACACGCAATAATATCAAAGGCTTGAATGGCCCCGCCCAAGGCAAACCTGACGCCCGTCACCGGCGATACCGCCACCGGCGACCTGACCGCCGCGCGCCGGGTGCTCACCACGGCCAGCGCCGCGCTGGCCAGCCTGGCGGACTGTCTGGATGGCGACTTCACCCGCGCCGTCGGCCTGATGCTGGCCGCCAAGGGCCGTATCATCGTCAGCGGCATGGGCAAGTCCGGGCATGTCGCCCGAAAGATCGCCGCCACCCTGTCATCGACCGGCACGCCCGCCTATTTCGTCCATCCCGCCGAAGCCAGTCATGGCGACATGGGCGCCATCACCCGCCAGGACGCGCTGCTGCTGCTGTCCTGGGGCGGCGAGACGGTGGAACT